>JAVVHA010000021.1 GCA_032249735.1 Dehalococcoidia bacterium
CCCTCCCCCTCCACCCCGAGTTCGGCACTCAGCCCAACGTCTACTACGTGCCCCCTCTTGCCCCCCATCCTATCGACCCCCAGGGCAACTTCGACCGCAGCCGACCCCGCATACCCACCGAGTACCTGCGTTACCTCTTCGGTCCCCAGGTGGACGAGGCCCTAGCCACCCTCCAGCGGGAGAGGGAGCGGGCCCGCCAGGGCCACCCCTCCGAGCTCATGGACATCCTCATCGCCTACCGGTTCCAGGAGCTTTTGGGCCCCTTCACCGTCAACCCCGCCCAGATCCCCAGAAGCCGTTTGTAGGGCAAAGCCCTACCTCTCGGCAAGGCTTTGCCCGATAGACGAGCGGCGTCCTATTGAGGCATTTTCTTAGTGTCCGCTCAGGGAAGCCATCAAATCAGGAGGTTGAAGATGGCGCAGCGAGGGACCATGGGTTCCTGGGCCGATAACTATCGTCAGCGGTGGCGGTGGGATCGGGTGGCATGGGGCAGCCATGCCGTGGACTGCTACCCAGGGGGCTGCCCCTGGTACGTCTTCGTGCGCGATGGAAAGGTGGTGCGGGAGGAGCAGGCGGGCACCCTGCCCCAGGTGGAGCCAGGGGTGCCCGACATGAACCCCATGGGCTGTCAGAAGGGGGCCTGCTGGTCCCGCCTCCTCTACGCCCCTGAGCGGGTCACCAGGCCCCTCAAGCGGGCTGGCGAGCGAGGGGAGGGGAAGTGGCAGGAGATCTCCTGGGACCAGGCCCTCACCGAGATAGCCGACCACATCCTGGACGCCATGGTGGAAGAGGGGCCTGAATCGGTGGTGTGGCTGGGCACGCCAGAGATCGGGGCCATCCCAGCGCGGGTGGCCGCCACCTACCTAGGCCACGTCACCACCGACGGCAACGCCGAGTTCCAGGACATGAGCCCTGGCTATTACCTCACCTGGGGCGTCTTCAACCCCGTCTCCTCCATGGACGACTGGTTCCATGCTCAGCTCATCCTCATCTGGCACGCCAACCCTGTATATACCAACATCCACTGGTACCACTACATCGCCGAGGCCCGCTACAACGGTGGAGAGGTTATCACCATCGCCCCCGACTTCAGCCCCTCAGCCATCCACGCCGACTACCACCTGCCGGTGCGCATCGGCACCGACGCTGCCCTGGCCCTGGCCATGTGCAAGGTCATCATCGACGAGGGGTTGTATGACCGCCGCTTCGTGCAGGAGCAGACCGACCTGCCCCTCTTAGTGCGCCAGGACACGGGCAAGTTCCTGCGGGCCAGCGATATGGTGGATGGGGGCCGCGACGACCAGTTCTATTGGTGGGACGCCAAAGCACAGGTGCCCGTGCCCGCACCCATGACCACCCTAGCCCTGGGCGACATCGACCCCGCCCTGGAGGGCACCTACCAGGTGCAGCTCAAGGATGGAACCCGGGTGATGGTGGAGCCGGTGTTCCAGCGGCTCCGCCACCGCCTCCAAGACTACGAGCCGGAGCGAGCGGCCCAGATCTGTGGCATCCACCCCCGCCTCATTCGCATGGTGGCCCGCAAGGTGGCCAGCCGCCGCACCAAGATCTTCTCGGGCTGGAACCCGGGCAAGCACTACCACGGCGACCTCATGGAGCGCTCCATGGCCCTCCTTTTGGCCCTCACAGGCAATTGGGGGAAGAAGGGCACCGGCACCCGCTCCTGGGCCGTAGGGGGCAGCACCGCCTGGTTCCTCCTCCCCCTCCTGGAGCGGGCCGACCCTCAAGAGGCGCGGGAGGTATACCGGCGCCTCCTAGAGGCCCTAGAGACAGTGCGTAGCTTCGACCCCACCCTCACCCGGGAGATGGCCTTGGTGCGCATCCAGCAGGAGATGGGAGCGGCCGACCCCCGCACCCCGGGTCGCATGGTGCCCCCAGCCTTCCTCTGGTACTACCACTACGGCTACAAAGAGCGTTGGAACCGCAAGGAATGGCACGACCCCTCTATGAAGCGCGCCTTCGACGAGTACTTCCAGGAAGCCCTAGAGAAGGGATGGTGGGACAACGCCTGGGGGCGCGTCTGGCAAGAGGTGCGGCCCCGGGTCCTCATGGAGGCCGGAGGCAACGTCCTGCGCCGCCAGCGGGGAGGCCAGGAGCTGCTCCTTAAGCACCTGTGGCCCAAGCTCAGGTGCATCGTCTCCATCGATTTCCGTATCACCACCACCGGCCTCTACTCCGACTACATCCTCCCCGCCGCCCAGCACTACGAGAAGATCGGCTTCAGCATGCCGTCCATCCATCACCTCAACACCGTCCTGTGCGACCGGGCCGTTCCCCCGCCCGACGAGGCCAAGACCGACTGGGAGATCGGCATCCTCCTCCTGGAGAAGGTGGAGCAGCGGGCCAGGGAGCGCGGCATCAAGGAGGTGAGGAATAGGGCTGGGCAGGTCATCTCCCTGGAAGGGCTGGTGGAGCGGGCCACCCTAGGCGGGGCCATCCGGGACGAGGAGGCCCGCATGGACTTTATCCTCCGCTGCGATGCCGCCCTGGGCATCCTCCCCCAGGGCACCGACCTCCAGAAGCTACGGCAGGTGGGGCACATGCGCTGGCAGCGCCTCACCCTCCTGGGCCACGGCCCCAACCAGGCCTCCCAAGTCCAACCCAACGAGACCTTCAACCCCTTCCGCTGGCACGTGGAGGACAAGATGCCCTACGCCACCCTCACCCGCCGTGCCCAGTTCTACATCGACCACGATTGGTTCCTGGAGGCAGGGGAGGAGCTGCCTTGCCACAAGGAGGTGCCGCCCATGGGCGGCAACTACCCCTTCCGCCTCACCAGCGGCCACAACCGCTGGAGCATCCACTCCATGAACCAGACCAACAAGATCATCCTTAACACTCACCGCGGCGAGCCTTTCGTGTTCATCAACGACCAGGATGCCGCAGCCAAGGGCATCAAAAACGGCGACTACGTGCGCCTATTCAACGACTGCGGCTCGATGGTGATCCAGGCCAAGGTCTCGCCCGCCGTGCGGCCGGGCCAGCTCATCCTCTACAATGGCTGGGAGCCCTACACCCACAGGGGCTGGTTCAGCGAATCGGACCTGGAGCCGGGGATGGTCAAGTGGCTCCACCTGGCCGGTGGTTATGGCCACCTGCGCTACCGCATCATGCACTGGCAGCCCATCCCCGTCGACCGGGCCATCACCGTGGACCTGGAGAAGGCCTCATAGAGGGGGGTTGCCATGCGCCAGATAGCCTGGGTGTTCGACCTCAACAAGTGCATCGGCTGCCAGACCTGCTCCGTGGCCTGTAAGGTCCTCTGGACCGACGAGGAAGGCACGGACCACATGTGGTGGATGACCGTCAACACCATGCCCGGCCGCGGCACCCCCCGCGACTGGGAGCAGATGGGCGGGGGCTACCGCGACGGCCGCCTCCAGCTGGGCCACCTCCCTACTGAGGAGGAGTTCGGGGGCGGCTGGGACTACAACTGGGACGAGATGCTGCGCGGTGGCAAGGGGCGCCAAGCCCAGTTCACCAAGGTGAAGGGCAGCCCCTCCTGGGGCCCCAACTGGGACGAGGACGAAGGAGGAGGCCAATGGCCCAACGCCTACTTCTTCTACCTGCCCAGGCTGTGCAACCACTGCACCAGGCCTGCATGTCTCGAGGCCTGCCCCCATGGAGCCATCTTCAAGCGGGAAGAGGACGGCCTGGTCTTGCGCGATGAGGACCTGTGCCATGGCGAGCAGATGTGTGCCCGCGCCTGCCCCTACAAGAAGATCTATTTCAACAAGGTACGGGGCATAAGCCAGCACTGTATCGGCTGCTTCCCCAGGCTGGAGCAGGGGGTGGCCCCAGCCTGCGTCCGCCAGTGCCCAGGCCGGGCCGTCTGGGTGGGCTTCCTGGACGACCAGGAGGGGGCCGTCTACAAGCTGGTCCACAAGTGGCGGGTGGCCCTCCCCCTCCACCCCGAGTTCGGCACTCAGCCCAACGTCTACTACGTGCCCCCCCTCTCCCCAGCCCCCTTCAAGGAGGACGGCGACGTGGACGAGTCCCGCTCCCGCATACCCCTGGAGTATCTCCAGTCCCTCTTCGGGCCGGAGGTGGAGAGGGCGCTGGCCACCCTGCGGGAGGAGCTGGAGAAGAAGCGTCGAGGCCAGGAGTCGGAGCTCATGGATATCCTCATCATGCGTCGCTGGCAGGAGGCGTTGGGACCCTTCACCCGCAACCCAGCGGAGATCGTCTGGACGTGAGGGGCGCGCGTGCGGCAGCTGGCCTTTGTCATCGACCTCAACAAGTGCATGGGCTGCCAGACCTGCACCGTGGCCTGTAAAGTGCTCTGGGCTAACGATAAGGGCCGCGACCACATGTGGTGGATGAAGGTCAACACCATGCCCGGCCGCGGCTACCCCAGAGACTGGCAGGAGATGGGCGGCGGCTACGACCGGGAAGGGAACCTAAGGGTGGGCAAGATCCCCCAGGCCGAGGACTACGGCCAGCCCATGGAGTTCAACTATGAAGAGGTGCTGCTGGCCGGCTCCCCTCAGAGGGCATACCTCCGCCCCACTGTCCGCCCCTCCTGGGGCCCCAACTGGGACGAGGACATAGGGGGTGGGGAGTGGCCCAACTGCTACTTCTTCTACCTCCCCCGCATGTGCATGCATTGCTCCCGCCCTCCCTGCGTGGAGGCCTGTCCCTATGGGGCCATCTCCAAGCGCCAGGAAGACGGGGTGGTGGTCATCGACCCTCGCCCTTGTCAGGAGTGCAGAGAGCCCCTGTGCATGGGCGCCTGTCCCTATAAGGAAATCTTCCGCAACCCCTTAACCCTCCACGCCGAGAAGTGCCACGCCTGCCTCCCCAGGCTGGAGCAGGGGGTGGCCCCAGCCTGCGTCCGCCAGTGCCCAGGCCGGGCCGTCTGGGTGGGCTTCCTGGACGACCAGGAGGGGGCCGTCTACAAGCTGGTCCACAAGTGGCGGGTGGCCCTCCCCCTCCACCCCGAGTTCGGCACTCAGCCCAACGTCTACTACGTGCCCCCCCTCTCCCCAGCCCCCTTCAAGGAGGACGGGACGCCCGACTGGGAGAGAAGCCGAATTCCCCTGGAGTACCTGCGACGCCTCTTCGGGCCGGCGGTGGAGGAGGCGCTGGCTACCTTGCGTCGGGAGATGGACAAGAGGCGCCGCCGCCCCAAGGAGGACTCAGAGCTCATGGATATCCTCATCGCCTATCGATTCCAGGAGCTTCTGGGGCCCTTCACCGCTGACCCCGCGGAGGTGAAGACGTAGATGGAGTTGGAGCTGAACCGCCCTGAGGCAGTGGCCGCGGGGGCCCGTAGCCGCCTCTATGCCCTTTTGGCCCGTGCCTTCCGCTACCCTGAGGACCAGTCGTGGGACGACCTGCCCGGGGCCGTGCAGGAGGTGGCCTCCTCCCTCCCCTATCCCTTAGACGTGCCCCCTCACTTGGAAGCCCCCAGGGCAGACGACTACGTCCACGCCTTCGAGGTGGGAGGGCCGTATGGTCCCCCCTGCTTCATCTACGAGGGGGAATACGGAGGGGGACGCCTCAAGGTGATGGAGGATGTCCTGCGCTTCTATGACCATTTCGGTCTTCAGCCCACTCAGGAAGGGGGACGCCGCGACCGCCCCGACCATCTGGCCACCGAGCTGGAGTTCATGCACGTCCTCACCTTCCAGGAGGCAGCAGCCCTCGAGAGGGGCGAAGACCCCACGCCATATCGCCAGGCCCAGAAGGAGTTCCTGCGCCACCACCTGGCCGATTTCGTGGCCGCCGTGGCCTCCCGGCTGGAGGCCATGGGGGTGCCCTTCTACACCCAGATGGCCCGGCTAGCCCACCTTCTCTGTCGCCAGGACGCCAGGCATCTGGAGCCATCCTGGGAGGTGGAATGAGATGCGGCTAGCCCTGGAGTTGGCCCACCTGGAGGCCCCCCAAGGCCTGGCCTCTATATCTCGGTTCGACTTGTGGGAGATGCGCAGCCGCCCCATCCCCTGGGATCGGATAGTGAAGGTCACCCACCCCATTGACTGCGCCTTCAACTGGGTATGCGCCTTCAACGCCTTCGTCTGGAAGGGGGTGGTCCTCAGGGAGGAACAGGCTGCCAACTACCCGCCCCCCAACGACCCCCGTTGCCCCGACCTCAACCCCCGGGGGTGCAACAAGGGGGTGGCCTTCGCCCACCGCATGTATGACCCCACCCGCATCAAGCATCCCTACAAGCGGGCGGGCGAGAGAGGGGAGGGCAAATGGCAGCGCCTGTCCTGGGACCAGGCCCTGGACGAGATAGCCGACAAGCTCCTCGAGATCATCCTCACCGAGGGCCCCAAGACCATCTTCCGCGACGGCGGCATCCAGGGTCACGGCTCCCGCGCGGGCTGGTCCCTGTGTGGCTTCCCCGCCTCCAGCATCAACATCGAGCTGGGGGACGAACACCAGGGGGCCTTGGAGACCTTTGGCAACTCCGGCTTCGGCCACTCCGATGACAACGCCATGTACACCGACCTCATCATGATATGGGGGGGCAATCCGGCATACAGCCAGATCACCAATTACCACTTCATTACCGAGGGGCGCTACAACGGGGCCAAGGTGGTGGTCATCTGCCCTGACTATAGCGCCAGCGCCCTCTGCGCCGATGAGTGGGTGCCCGTGCGCCCAGGCACCGACGCCGCCCTGGCCCTGGGTATGGCCCAGGTCATCCTGGAGGAGGGCCTCTACAACACGGCCTTTATCAAGGAGCAGACAGACCTCCCCCTCCTGGTGCGCACCGATAACGGTAAGTTCCTGCGCGAGAGCGACATACGCCGCGGTGGCCGCCCCTACGTCTACTTCCTCTTTGATGCTTCCTCCGGGAAGATGGTCCCTGCCCCCCACACCACCCTAGACCTGGGGCCCTTGGACCCCGCCCTGGACGGCACCTATGAGGTGGAGACCCTGCAGGGAAGGGTCCAAGTGCGCCCCGCCTTCTCCCTCCTGCGGGAGATGCTGGACCGCCACTACCGCCCCGAGCAGGCAGCTGATATGTGTGGCGTGCCACCCGAGACCATCCGCCGCTTGGCCCGGGAGTTCGCGCAGGCCCAGGGGGTCATTAACATCGCCACCTTCAACATCAACAAGTACTACCACGGCAACCTCATGGAGCGGGCCATGATCTACCTCTGGGCCTTATGCGGCCATCTGGGCCGTCGGGGCGCCTCCTATGGAGCCATGCAGATGCCCCTCATCCCCGACCGGGCCGTAGGCACCTGGCAGCGGCCAGCCCAGGATCTGGTGCCCAGGCTGGTCAACCACCCCAACTACCCTTACTGGCGGGAGCGGGGGTTCGACAGCTACCGCATCCTGCGGGAGGTCATGAGGGAGAACCCGCAGAGCGAGTTCAGCATGTACCCCACGCCTTTCCTCTGGTTCTTCCACGCTGGCCAGCTGGAGCTGAGCAAGCGCTACAACTCCTGGGACCCCCACCTCAAGCGCCCCCTGGAGGACTACCTGCGGGAGGGGCTTGAGCGCAACCAGGCTCACACGGCCAAGAAGGTATGGCCACCTCCAGGCAAGGAGCCCAGGGCCCTCTTCGTCTGGGGAGGCGATGTGGCCCGGCGGGTGCGCGCCAACCAGTTCCTGGTCCAGGAGCTCTTCCCCAAGCTGAAGCTGCTGGTGACGGTGGACTTCCGTTGGAACGGCTCCGCCCTCTACTCCGACTACGTCCTCCCCGCCTGTGGCTTCTACGAGCACACCTACGACGCCACCTTCGGTGTCTTCAACTTCAACGCCTTCCACTTCAGCTTCAAGGCCGTGGAGCCCCTTTACGAGAGCAAGTCCGACTGGTGGATTATGGTGATGCTGGTGCGTCGCCTGGCCGAAAAGGCGCGGGCCCGGGGCATCATCTCCTTCACCGACCCCGACACCGGCGAAGTGATCCCCTTGGGCTCCCTGGACGAAGCCCTTACTGGTGCCGGCCTATATACCGAAGATGACGAGGACGCCATCACCCGCGATGCCTACCTCTCTTCCACCAACCTGGAGATGGTGGACTGGGAGGAGGTGGAGCGACGGGGGCATGTGCGTTTCACCGAGCCTGGCCTCCTCACCGCCCTAGCCGGAGACCTCGCACCAGGGGAGCCCATAGTCCCCCTCACCAGACATGTGCGGGACAAGGTTCCCTACGAGACAGCCACTGGCCGCATCCAGTTCTACATCGACCACGACTGGTACCTGGAGCTGGGGGAGGCCTTCGCCTGCCACAAGGAGCCCATCAAGGCCGGGGGCGATTACCCCATCCAGCTCCTGGGAGGGCATTCCCGCTGGAGCATCAACTCCGTATGGGCCGACGACGCCCTTCTCCTCCAGCTCCAGCGAGGGGAGCCCCTGCTGTGGCTCAGCCCTCAGGATGCCCAGGCCCGTGGCATCAGGGATGGCGACCGCGTGGAGGCCTTCAACGACGTGGGTAGCTTCCAGGCCCAGGCGGTGGTGAGCCCACGTATCCCTCCAGGGGTAGCCTTCATCTACCACCAGTGGACGGCTTACCAGTTCCCCGGGTGGCGCCACTTCCAGCAGGTGATGCCCAACCCCTTCAACCCCGTGGAGTATGCCCCAGCCACCGGCATGGACTATCCTAACGTGGCCATGGAAGGTCCCTCGGGCGCCCCCGGCGGCAACGACCGCGATACGCGAGTCGACGTGCGGAAGGCGCCGCCATGACGGAGGCCGACTGGCTGAAGATCCTGCGCATCATCCACATCGCTGGGTTCTCCATCCTCATAGGGGGCGAGACCTTCAGCTATTTCTTTGTGCGACCTACCTTGCGCCGCATCCCGCCGCCCCAAGCGGCAGTGGTGGAGCAGAGGCTGGGCAATCTCTCGGTCTACATCTTTGGCGCTGCCCTCGTCCTCCTTTTCCTCTCCGGCCTCCTACGTATCTACCTCATGTACGACGGGTTGGGAGTCCTCGGCGACATCGACTTTTACAAGGCCCGGTACGGGCGGGCCATTACCATTATGTACTCCTTCTGGTTCCTGGCCATGGTGAGCTATATCGTGCTGGCGTTATATCTGCGCCCCAAGGTCCTTCACCGTCTCCGTCCAGAGGGTAACCCAGGGGCGCGGGAGCTGGGCAGATTGCGGGCCCAGCGCGACACGGCTGCCCTCTGGATATACCGTGTCCGCCTCATCATCCTGACCTTCGCCATCCTGGCAGCCGTGGGCGGGGCGGTGGCATCCCTGGGAGGCCTCTTTTAGGCCATGGAGCTAGTACTCCAGCTGGAGCGGCCCCTCCCCGATGGATCCCGCTACATCTCCCTGACACCTGGGGAGCTGGAGGCCTACGCTCTGGCCCTAGCCCGCTGCTGGCGGCTGGCCGGACTGAGGCGGGGGGACCGGGTCATCATCTTCGACTTCGGCGCCAGCCCCCTCAGCTTCCTCGCCTCCTGCCTCTACTCCCCCTTTCTGCGGCGAGGGGCAGCGGAAAGGGTGGGCTGCACACCTGTGTGCAATGATGGAGTGGCCACCGTGGTGCCACGGGGTGTGCAGATGCTGAAGGTGCTGGCCCCCAAGGTGGCCTATGTCCGCGCCGATCTCATGCCTCCACTGGCCACGGCCATGGAGAACGGTTCCCACACCCTGCAGACGGTGGTGGCTGCCGCTGAGGAGGCCGTCCTTCCGGCGGCCGAGGCCCAGCGCTACCGGGAACGGATGCGGACGGAGGTGCTACGCCTCCTGCGGCTGGACGCCGCCCTCTTCCTGGCCCAGGAGTGTCCCCGGTGCCGTGCCTTTCACATCTGGCCCGACCTCTACCAGGTCTGGGACGAGGGTGGAGCCCTGGCCGTGGCCCCCCGCTTCTCACCAGGTAGGGCCTATGTGAGCACCCTCCCCTTTCGCCGCCTCAGGGGCCCATGCCCAGAGGGGCCCCGGCATTTCAGGGTAACGCTCCCGCCTTAAGGAGGGGAAGGTTGGCCGTCGCGGAGCCCTTCGACGAAAAGGACCTGTGGCCACCGGAACGGCTGTGGCAGATGGCCTGGCGCCGTCTCAAGAGGGTGCTGCGCCACGCCTATCGTCGCCTCCCCTTTTACCAGCAGCGGTTCCACCAGGCCGGGGTGACCCCCGATGACATACGCACCCCTGCCCATCTGAGCCGCATCCCCATCCTAACGAAGGCCGAAGTGGTGGCCCTCCAGGCCCAGGGGGGAGGGGGTTTGTTCGGTATGGAGTGGGGGCGGCGGGAGCCATCGGTGTTCCTCCTCAGCTCGGGGACTGTGGGCACGGCCACCCTCTGGGAACCGTGGTCCAAGATGTGGCTGCGCTCCTGGGCCTGTGCCCGCGCCTACTGGCACATGGGCCTCCGGCCGGGCATGCGGGCCCTTATGGTGGCGCCCACTTGGCACCTGGTGGCCCTGCTGGACAGGATGGTGTTCGACCGCATCATCCCTTGCCAGGCGGTCATCGTGCCCTGGGGCACCCACCTGCCCGTGTACGCTGGCCACCTCCTGGACGCTATCCTGGAAAAGCGCCCGCAGTTCGTGAACATGTTCCTGCCCATGCTATACGCCCTCCTGGCCGAGTGCCAGCGACGGGGCCTAGAGGCCAGGCAGGCCTTCGCCAGCTTCCACACCTTGGGGGTAACGGGAGCGGGGATGACCATTAAGGCATGGCGGGAGCTCCATCGGCGCCTGGGAGTGAGGGAGCTTCTGGAAGGATACGGACACGCCGAGGCCGTCGTCTCCCATGGCTGCTCGGCCCATTTGGGCCACCATCTCATGCTGGAATCCTCCTACGTCGAGATCGTGGACCCGACCACGGGCCAGCCCCTCCCTCCCGGCCAACGGGGCCTGGTGGTGAGCACCGTCCTCATACCCCAGGGCTCCCTCTACATTCGCTTCGCCCCGGGGGACATCGGCGAGCTCCTCCCTCTACGCTGTCCCTGCGGCCTACCTTGGCCCCTTTTGGAGGTGTATGGTAGGGTGGAGGACCAAGTGACGGTGGCTGGACGTGCCCTGTTGCCCTACGACGTGCGGGCATGCCTCGACGAGGTGCCTGAGCTCTTGACGGTATCAGCAGCCATCGTGCGTAGGCACGGGCCCATGTCTCGGTTGGAGCTAGTGCTGGAGAGTCCGCCGGGGGCCGATCTGGCCCAGCTGGAGCGCAAGGTGGAGGAGGCCATATGGCAGGGCCTGGGGCTGGAGGTACAGGTGCGGTGGGCCCAGGCCCTCCCGGTTCGCTGGAAAGGGACCCCCGTCATCGACGAAGCGGAGGTGGGCCATGTCTAAGGGCGCCATCGGCGTGGAGCCATACTGGCCAGAGGGGATCCTGCGATATTTGGCCGCCCCTTCCATACCCACCGAGGAGGCCTTTGTGCGCCGGCCCGCCGCCCGGTCCCCCCACTCCGTAGCCCTAAGGGAGGGCGACCGGGCCCTCACCTATGGCGAGATGGCGGCGGCGGTGGAGGCCAGGGCTGCTACCCTTATGAGCACCCCAGGCGAAGGGAAGAGGATAGCCCTGGTCCTGAACCAACGCCTGGAGGAGACGGTATGGACCTTGGCCGCCCTCTGGGCCCGTTATCAAGTCTATCCCGTCCTGGGCTCCCTGCCTCAGGAGGCCCTTAGACGCTCCCTAGACCGCTTTCAGCCTGACCTCATCATTGTAGACGAGAGGGCGGACATGCGTGCTCTCGCCCCCTGGCAGGACCGCCTCCTACCCCTAGGGGATGTGAAGGCAGAGGGGCGGGCCCCACGGCGTCCCGGTGAAGGGTACCTCTACCTGGCGGACGAGGAGGGAACGCTTTTCATGTTCGGCGGACGGGCCCTCCTCTCCATGGCCCTCTCATGGGCCACCTACCTCGACTTTAAGGTGGGCAGCGTCCTGCAGGTGGAGCCCTTAGGCACCTGGGAGGGGCTGTGCTCCGTCCTACCCGCCCTCTTCCGAGGGGCCACGGTGCTCCAGGCCGACGTCACCGATGGCAGGCTCTCTCCCCTGCGTGAAGGGGGGGCATACTATACCATCGCCTCCTGGCAGTGGGGGCAGTACCTGGCGGAGAGCCTGCCCCGAGGCACAGTGCAGGCCATCTACCTCTCGGTGAGGGACGCCCCCTCATCCCGCCTGTACCGGCGCCTGGCCAACCTCTTCTCCCCTAGTCCCCTCCTCATGGTCTTCGGGCTACCGGAGACGGGGCCCGTGGCCGCCCACCACCCCAGCTGGTTCCTGGAGGACTCCATAGGCCTGCCCATCACCAACGTGGACATTTGGCCCCTGAACCCGGAGACGGGCGAGCCTCTGGACTTAGCCTGGGAGGCTCTGGAGTACGGCGAGCTGGGGGTCAAGTCGCCCATGGTGGCCGGGGCCTCCTTACCGGAGGAGGCGTGGCGAGAACGCAAGAGGGGCGATTGGGTGCGGACCCATCGCCTGGTCCAGCTGGATGCCAACGGTTTCCTCTACCTACTCCCGTACGCCGTGCGGGCACCATGACCGGCTGCCAAGGGTAGGGGCCCGAAAACAGCCGCTGGTGATGCGCTCCAGCAGGGCGCGCAGTGGCCGCTGGTATTCCTCCGGCGAGCCATCCACCTCCACAGCGCGGCTTGCCCACTCCTCGCAGTACCGGCACGCCCCGCACCCCAGCCGGCAGGGGCGGCCCCTCAGGCCAGCTAGGAAGCCGTCCAGTCGGGCATTGCGCAGCCGATAGGGCAGACGACCGAAGGGGACCACGTTGTCCACCGGATCCAGCAGGTCGTTCAGGTCGCCATCGTAGTGGCCCTGGGCATAGGCGGTGGCCACCCGCAGGAGCCACCCCTCCCCTTGGGTGCGGCCCCAGATCTTGAAGGCGCGGAAGCCCATGGCCTCATAGGTGCCGAGGTCCTCCGGGCGGATCCAGGGGGCCTTAAGGAGCTGCGCTGCCTCCGTGGCCCGGGCCAGGGAGCAGCGGAGTAGGGAGTAGTCCACATAGGCCGTGGGTGGACATTCGCGGGCGTGGCTTAGGAAGGCCCCATGGTTGATGCGGAGGGGACAGTGCAATATGCACCCCACGTTGACCGATAGGAACAGTTGACATCGGGAGACCCGCCTTGCCGCCTCCAGGGCCTGAAAATCGCGGTTGAAGGCCTCGTCCAGGTATATGGCGTCGGCTCCCAACTCCTGCCAGAAGACCACCTTGGGGACGGTGTCCACCTGAGCACCCAAGGAGACGTGCAAGCGGAGGGAGGACCGCCTCTTGACCATCTCCGCCAAGTAGGGGGAGGCGACGATGACCCCCTCCACCCCTATCCCCTCTAGCCAGGCCAGCATATCCACCGCCCACCGTTGCCACTCGGCGGTAAACTCTTGGGCCCCGAAACAGGTGTAGTTGAGAGCGTAATAGAAGGGGATGCCTCTCTGACGAGCGGCCTCTACATGGGCCGCCAAAGCCCCTTCCGAGGCAGCGGGCAGCCATTGCCACGGGCGCAACCCTGTCTGGTGGGGAAGGGACCCATATAAGGCCCACTGGGGGCCATCAGGGAGGGCCTTTAGGAAGGACTCGCTGAAAGTGGTAGGGAGCATGAACATGGTCATCGGTCACCGCCTCCGCCGTCCGTCAGAAGGGTCAAGTAACGTTGATCGGACCCGAGGAAGCGGGCTGTCAGGGCCGTCAGGGCCTTGTAGAAGCGGGGGGCCTGGCGTCGGGCCACGGAGCGGGCCAACTGGGGCACCCACCACAGGAGATGGCGGGCCAAAAAGTCCCGCTGGGCACGGCGCAAGGAGGGGGCATCGGCGCCAGAGGCTGCCTCCGCCGCTGCCAGCCTCTGCATGAACTCCAAGAGCACGGTAATATGGTCGGGCAGGTGGCCAGGCCTTAAGCGCAGGCCGAAGAAGTGGTAGAAGCGCACCAGCTCCTCCATCACCCGCATGCGGTCGCGCGCATAGTGGCCACTGTAGAGAGGGCAAGGGGGACCTCTGAACCCCACATCAAAGAGGGCTACATAGCCGTCCTGCAGACGACGCAGGTCCTTAGGCACCTGCAGGCCGCAGGCCATGGGGAGTCTATAAGGCAGACGGGAGGCAGCCTCCAGGAAGCGAGACTGCCACCGTCCGCACCGCAGGGCATCATGGAGCTCGGGGGTGGGAAAGGCGAAGGCCTCCCGCAACAGCTCATAGATGGAGCGCCGCGCCTCGGCAGCTGCAGTCCCTAAAGACCTCTCCGTCACGACCATGACGTATCCACAGGGTCGCGGTCGAAGGGGCGGAACATGTCCTGCCAGCGATAAGCGATGAGGATGTCCATAAGCTCAGAGTGCCCCCCGTTGCGGGTCTTCTCCATCTCAGACCGCAGGGTGGCCAGGGCATCCCGCACCTTAGGCCCGAAGAGCCTTTCTAGGTACTCAGTAGGGATGCGTGGATTCTCCTGGTCCAGGGTGCCATCAGGGTTATAGCGGTAGGGGGCCAGGGGAGGGATGTAGAACACGTTGGGCTCGGTGCCGAAGTCGGGCCGCAAGGGGAGGGCCACCTGCCACTGGCGCACCAGCTTGTATACAGGGCCTTCCTCATCGTCTAAATAGCCGAACCACACAGCCCGCCCTGGGCACTGACGGACACAGGCTGGGGCCACCCCCTTCTCCACCCTCGGGAAGCACATGATGCACTGCTGGCTTATGCGACGGGAGAAGTTGAAGAAGATGCGCTTATAAGGGCAGGCCTCCAGGCAGAACTGGTAGCCCCGGCAGCGCCCCTCGTCCCGCAGGACGATGCCATCTTCCCGTTTATAGAGGGCGCCGCGGGGGCAGGCCTCCAGGCAAGCAGGTCGGGTGCAGTGGTTGCACATGCGGGGCAAGTAGAAGAAATAGGCGTTGGGGTATTCGCCGGCCCCCTGGTCCTCGTCCCAGTTGGGGCCCCACTGAGGCTGGGGGCCCAGGGGCCGCAAGTAGGCCTCTTCGCCCTTGCCCCCATAGAAGACCTCGTCATAGTTAAACTCCCACCCTCCACCCCATTCCTCCCTCTTGGGCAGACGCCCAGGCTGGGGCACGCCGTTGCGGTAGCCGCCGCCCATCTGGTCCCAGTCGCGGGGGTGGCCCCTTCCAGGCATGGTATTGACTATGATCCACCATTGATACTCCTGGCCCTCGCCGCGAGTCCAAAGCACCTTGCAAGCCACCGAGCACGTCTGGCAGCCGATGCACTTGTTGAGGTCGAAGACCAGGGCTAGCTGCCGGCCTCTTCTCATAGCTTCGGCCATGGCCTACCCCCTTCCCTGCCCTATCTCCAGCTCCCTCCAGATGCCGGAGAAGGACTTGATGCCCGCCCGTTCCTGGTTCCCCCCCTCCCACACGGCGAAGGCCACCTTCACCGCCATGCCTGGAACTAGGGTCACCGCTGTGGGTCCCCCGTCCCCAAGGGCCCGCGCCAACACCAGGGACCAGCGTCCGTCGCGCCAGGTGGCATGGGCCCAAAGCTCGGGCCCCTCCGCCTCCGCCACCGTGCCCAGGCCATGGGCCACCAGGTTCTGAGGACGGGAGAGATCGGCCCGCCAGTACCAGGCGTTGACAGGGGCCTCGGGGCTGCCCATGGTCAGCAAAGGGGCGTCGCCGTTGATGGGAAAGAGGACGGCAGCGGCATCCGGAAAGACGGTGCCATCGCCATAGTCCATGTGGGGCTGGGCATCGGGCCACTGCAGGCGAAAGAAGATATGGCTGCTGGAGAAGGCCACCCGCACCTGTACCGTCCTTACCACCCCATATGGGCGGTCAGCCCAGGTGGCACGGATGTAACGAGTGGGCTGCAAGTGCAGTGGCGTCCCCATCAGGGGGACCACCTCCTCCGGCAGCCGCTCCCACTGGGGCCTTAACGGGTCTAGTAGGGTCCGCAACGCTAGCTGCATCCTCGCTGCCTTCAAGGCCTACCCCCCGAGAACGTCTCCATCTTAAGCGAGAGCATCAGCCCCGTCTGTCGGGTATTTTCTGCACGCTTTTGTGGGGATTTGCCCTACAGACGGGTGACGGTGACCCGGCCCTGGAGGGGGAAGGAGGTGGGTAGGTTGACCACCTTCCGCAGGACGAGGAGGGCATCGACGGCATCCACGTCCCCGTCCAGGTCTATATCACCCCAAGAGACGGGGGCCCCCTCCACCAGCACGTCATGGCCAAGAGCAGGGCATCCACCGGGGGAGGGCGTAGGCAGACCCACCGTGTGTCGCAGGATGAGGAGGGCATCGATGGCCGTCACCCCATTGTCGCAGTCCACGTCTCCCCACTCCACCACCAGGGTAGGCGTGGGTGTGGGCGTCGGGGTGGGAGTGGGACTGGGTGTGGAAGTGGGAGTGGGACTGGGTGTGGGAGTGGGAGTGGGGGTGGAGGAGGACCTCATGGCGCCGAAGTCGGCTGTCCAGTAGCACTTGTAGTAGGAGCCCCACCAGCCGCAGGCCCGCCCCACGCCGATGTGGGTGAAGTAGCTCGTCAACATGACGGCGTTATGGCCGGGGGAGTTACGCCAGGCCGTCACCACGTCCTCCGGCTCTGAGATGCCTAGGGTCGCCTGCTGGGAGGAAGACCAGGCCATGAATATGTTCTCGCCGGCGGCATAGCCCTGGAAGCCGAAGTCCTGCAACCTTTCGCCCAGACTGCGCCCCAGGGAATCGGTGTGGGAGAAGTAGTCCTTCTCCAGCATGTCGTTGGAGAGCCATCGGGCAGCGGCCGTGAGGGTGGTATCCACCGAAAGAGGGGACCGGCCGTTGGCAGCACGGTACTCGTTGATGAGCTGGACGAGACGGGCCTCCGGGTCCTGTTGGGCGGCCACAGGTGGCCACGCCACCAGGGCCAGGGAGAGAGCCACCACCAGGGCTAGGGCCAAGGCCAGCCTGCGCATCCACGCCCTCCACTCCGTAGGACGTTGGGCTAGAGGGCACAGTTACGGGGCCTGCTTCATGCGGCGCCACATGGGGTTACGGCTCCCCTAACGTGGCACCTTCCTACCCGATGAGGTTCCCGGCAGCCGGCAGGCCCATGCACCCTCAACCCACCCGGTTCCCAGGGCGGGGCAAGAGCCCTCCTCCCACCACCCAGCCCACCATCACCCCACACGGACGCCAGCCCCGCCGGGCCGCGCATCCTTCCGGGATGCAGGGCCCATTTTAGCACATGGCATTTCCGGCCTTATACTGGGTCGGGGAGGCCTCTGGGATGGCCCTGCTGGAAGACCGGTTATGTCGGGAGGCCGACCGCCTAAGCCGTCCAGAGATCCGGGGCGAGAGGGCCCGTTGGGCGGTGTTGGTGCGGTTGGGGGAGTTGTCCCTCAAGCGGGGGCATCTGCGGCTCTTTATGAACACCCTACGCCGCAACTTGGAGGGAGCCCTAAAGGGGCTGCCCATCTCCCATGTGGCCATCCGCCCCCACCGCTGCTTCGTCTGGTTGGAGGAGGTGGGGGCCTGGCCCCAGGCCAAGGAGCGCCTCCGTCATGTCTTCGGCATCGTAGGCTATGCTCCTTGCCTGCGCGTCCCCCCCTCCATCGATGCCATACAAGAGGCCTCCCACCTCTTGATGCCTCAGGCGCCTGAGTCCTTCGCCGTCCGGGTCCACCGGGGCGACAAGACCTTCCCCCTGACCTCCCAGGAGGTAGAGCGGCTGGTGGGGGCGTACATCAAGGAGTGGACGGGAGCGCGAGTGGACCTGGCCTCCCCCCAGGTCACGTACTATGTGGAGATCCAGCCGGAGGGGGCCTTCTGCACCACCGAGCAGGTGCCCGGCCCTGGGGGCCTGCCCGTGGGCACGGGCGGCAAAGTGGCCGCTCTCCTATCTGGAGGTATCGACTCCCCTGTGGCCTCCTACCGCATGATGAAGAGGGGATGCCAGGTGGTGTTCGTCCACTTCACTTCCTACCCCTTCACCGATGCCTCCTCGTGGGACAAGTGTCGGGCCCTTATGGGGGTCCTCACACCTTATCAGCAATACAGCAAAATGTATGTGGTGCTGTTGGGTGAGGTGCAGAGGCGCATTGTGGTAGTGGTGCCACCTCAGTACCGTATCCTCATGTACCGCCGCATGATGGTGCGCATCGCCCAGCGCATCGCCCTCAGGGAGGGATGCAAGGCCCTGGTGACAGGGGAGAGCTTGGGCCAGGTGGGCTCCCAGACCCTGGACAACATAGTGGCCATCGAGGCCGTAGCCCAGATGCCCATCTTCCGACCCCTCATCGGTATGGACAAGCAGGAGATCATCGCCCAGGCTCGGGCCATCGGCACCTACGATATCTCCATCGAGCCCGATATGGACTGCTGCCAGTTCCTGGTGCCGCCGCGGGTGGCCACCGCCTCCACTCCTGAACGGCTGGCCCAGCTGGAGGCGTCTCTAGACGTGGAGGGGATGGTGGAGCTGGCCCTCTCCACCGTGCACGTGGAGGAGTTCCGATGGCCCTAGCGGTAGCTGCCGCCATCCTGGAGGAGGGAGGGGGGAAGGTCTTCCTGGTGCGCCGCCCTGAAGGGCCGGAGGAGGAGTTCCCCGGCTTATGGGGGCTGCCAGCCGCCACCCTCCGCCCCGAGGAGACCCCTCCCCAGGGAGTTGAGCGCCTAGGCCGGGAGAAGCTGGGGCTGGGCCTAGTGGTGGGCGAACTATTGGCCCGCGGCCAGCAGCTAAGGGGCGACCACGTCCTTACCATGTTCTTGTTCGCTGCCCACCCCACCAGCTGGCCCCCATCCCTGACTCGTGAGGGGAGGGCGGGCATCACTCTGTACACCGAGTGGACGTGGGGCGAGCCGCGTCTCCTCATCCCGGCCGCCCGCATGGGCTCCCTCTGCTCCCGCCTCCTGCTGGACTATTTGGGTATAGAGTGGGCATGAAAGGGGCCCTTTTAGCCATGGCCATCCTCATGGCCCTCCACCCCCCACCCCACCCCCAGGCGGTGGAGAGGGAGGTGGGCCCGTACCTGGTGCGGGCCTACTTCCAGGACCACCCCCACATGGACGAGAAAAGCATCCTTATCCTCCAGGTGGTAGATGCTCTCACAGGGGCCCCCATTCCCTATCTGGAGGAGCATCTGCGGGTGGAGGGCCGGGTGATGCCCGTGGAGGGGGTGGAGCGTCCGGTCCCCGTGTTCCTGCGTCCGGCCAGGGGAGCCCCAGGAACCTACGAGGCAGTGTTCGTCCCTCCCGCCATGGGGAGGTATGTGTTCCGCATATCGGGGCGCATAGAAGAAGTAGAGGTGGACCTGGAGCTGGAAACAGGCCCCCAAGGGTTGCCCGATATCCTCCCCCCCGAGAGCGACTTCCTAAGCCCAGGGGCACTGGTGGGGCTCTCTCTCCTTGGGGTATACCTGGCCATCATGGCCGGCACGGGCCTCTATTATCTGCGGCGCAGGAGTTGACACCACACTCCCAGATGAACCAATATCTTTGGTAACGAGTGATCCGATTCTTTGCAGTCTGTTGAAGGAGGCAAACCATGAAGGCGGCAGTTATGACCCAGTTCAAGGCCCCCCTGGAGATAAAAGAGGTGCCCGACCCCACCCCCGGCCCCAGCGACGCCCTGGTGCGAGTGGAGGCCTGCGGCATCTGCCGCAGCGACTGGCACGTCTGGCAAGGGGACTGGAGCTGGATGGGCCTGTCCGTCAACCTACCGGTCATTATGGGCCACGAGTTCGGGGGTGTGGTGGAGGCGGTGGGGGACCACGTCCAGGGGTTCCGCCCCGGCGACCGCGTGACGGTGCCCTTCCACCTGGCCTGTGGCCGCTGTCAGTACTGCTATAGTGGCCGCTCCAACATCTGCCTCGCCTACGGGGTCATCGGCATCAATAGGGATGGGGGCTACGGCAGGCTGGTGGTGGTGCCCAACGCCGACGTCAACCTGGTGCGCCTGCCCGAGGGGGTGGACTTTCTATCTGCCGCCGCCCTGGGCTGCCGGTACATGACTGCCTTCCATGCGGTGGTGGACCGCGCCCGCGTGCGCCCCGGCGAGTGGATAGCCGTCTTCGGCGTAGGGGGCGTGGGCCTCTCCGCCGTCCAGATCGCCTCTGCCCTGGGAGCCAAGGTGGTGGCCGTGGACATCAGCGACGAGAAGCTGGAAAGGGCCCGCCAGGAGGGGGCGGTCGCCACCATCAACGCCCGCGCCGAAAACCCGGTGCAGAAGATCCGGGAGATCACCGACGGCGGCGCCGATGTGGGCGTCGATGCCCTTGGCTCGGCCCAGACGGCCTTCAACTCCGTCTTCTCCCTGAAACGGGGAGGCCGCCATCTGCAGGTAGGGCTTACCAGCCAGCCGGAGCGGGGGATGGTCGCCCTGCCCATAGACGTAATGGTGGTGCAAGAGATCGACCTCATCACCAGCGTAGGGTGCCCCATCACCTCTTACCCGGGCCTGCTGGCCATGGTGGCCGCTGGCAAGCTGGACCCCAAACGCTTGGTAGGCCAGACCATACCCGTGGAGGGGGTCAACGACGTCCTCAATGCCATGACGGAGTTCGCCACCTTGGGCTTCCAGGTCATCAACCGCTGGTAAGCTACCAGCGGAGGAGGCGGCGCCACCGCGTGTCGAACCGCCAGAGCCCTGCCTGGCGGGCATACTCATAGGCCAGGGCCATCTCCTGGGGGAAGACCCGCCGGTTTATCTCTGCGTACTTGGCCTCTGTGCGTGCCTTCCAGGCCGGATAATACTGGTCCATGATGTTCACGTATGTATCGGGCGATAGCTCCTCTGCCAGGAACCTCATAATGTGGCGGGTGTCGTCCAGGAGCCCAGGCATCACCAGGTGGCGCACCAGGACTCCCCTCAGGGCCAGACCTGCCTCGTCCACCTTTAGCACCCCCACCTGCTGGTGCATGGCCCTGATGACCTCCTGCGCCACCTCAGGGTAATCGGGGGCCAAAAGGTACTTGCGGGCGTGCTCCCGATGCCAGAGCTTGAAATCGGGCATGTATATGTCCACCACGCCTTCCATGAGCTGAATGGAGTGAAGGGAGTCATAGGCACTGGTGTTATAGACGATGGGCAGTCGCAGGCCCATCTCGATGGCGTAGGGGATGGCCTCCAGCACCTGGGCCACCACGTGTTCAGGGGTGACGAAGTTGATGTTGTGGCATCCCATCTCCTGCAGGCGAACCATCATGCGGGCCAGCTCCTTAGGGGTCACCTCCTCCCCCTGCCCCAGCTGGCTTATCTCGAAGTTCTGGCAGAAGACACAGCGCAGGTTGCACCAGGAGAAGAAGATGGTGCCCGAACCCCGCCAGCCCCGCAGCACGTCCTCCTCCCCAAAATGGGGGAAGTAGGAGGAGACGCGGGCGTACCGTCCCGACTTGCACACCCCGAAGCGGTCGCGGGCCCGGTCCACATGGCAGCGACGGGGGCAGAGGGTGCAGTCGGCCAGGGCCGTCAAGGCCTCCTCCACCTTCTCCCGCAGCCTCCCCTCCTCGTAGGTCTTCAGATAGGCAGGCACGAAGTCCCGCCGCCGGACGACGAACCGCCCATCGCCATGGACCTCAGGCGGTATATCAGGGGCCAGGAGCAAGGCCACGGCCATCACCACCCGAGGCTACTATAGCACGATTGAAGCAGACCGCCCTCTTTTGCCCACCGCTCCACACCCAGGGGCTCACTAGGTAGCAGGCATCTGGGGGCCACGGGCCGGGCCCACCCACACCGTCTGCACGTTAACGAACTCGCGGATGCCGAACTCCGAGAGCTCCCGTCCGTAGCCGCTACGTTTCACCCCGCCAAAGGGAAGGCGGGGGTCGGACACCACCATGCCGTTGATGAACACATTGCCGGCCTCCAGCTCCCCGGCGAGCTCCAGGGCCTGGGTGACATCACCCGTCCAGATAGACGCCCCTAGGCCATAGGGAGTGCCATTGGCCAGGCTTATGGCCTCCTGTAAGTCGCGGGCCACCAAGACGGCCGCCACCGGCCCGAAGGTCTCCTGACAGGCAGCGGGCATCTCCGGGGAGACATCGACCAGCACGGTGGGGGCATAGAAGTAGCCGCGGCCGGGCAGAGGCTCCCCTCCCAAGAGGAGACGCGCCCCCATCTCCACGGAGCGGCGCACCTGGGAATGTAGCTCCTCCCGCAGGTCGGGACGGGCCAGGGGGCCGATATCGGTCCGACGATCCAGGGGGTCGCCCACCCGTAGGGCCCTTATGTTCTCCACCAAGAGGCTGACAAACTCAGGTGCCACCTTCTCCAGGACTATAAAACGCTTGGCAGCGATGCAGCTTTGACCCGTGTTCTGGTTGCGGGCCCTGGCGCCCACCCGCGCCGCCTCCGCCAAGTCGGCGTCCTCCAGGACGATGAAGGGGTCGGAGCCCCCCAGCTCCATGACCGTCTTCTTGATGTGGCGCCCGGCCATCTGGGCCACCTGGGCCCCAGTGACGTCGCTACCCGTGAGGGCCACCCCCCTCACCCGGTGGTCAGCGATGACCCCTTCCACCTGCCGGCCCGTCAGTAGGAGGGTCTGGAACATCCCCTCGGGGAAGCCTGCCTCCTGGAAGGCCCTCTCTATGGCCAAGGCGCACTGGGGCACGTTGGAGGCATGCTTAAGGAGGACCACGTTGCCAGCCATGATGGCCGGGACAGCGCACCGGAAGACCTGCCAGAACGGGAAGTTCCATGGCATTATGGCCAATATGGGCCCTAAGGGCACGAACTGCACATAGCTGCGGGTGGCGTTGGTCTCCACCTCCAGGGGGGACAGGAACCTGTGGGCGTTGTCAGCGAAGTAATCACAACACCATGCGCACTTCAGCACCTCGGCCTCCGCCTCCACGATGGGCTTGCCCATCTCCAGGGTGATAAGGCGGGCCATCTCGTCCCGGCGCTGGCGCAGATGACGGGCCAAGGCACGCATGAGGGCCGACCGCTCCTCCCAAGGGGTTAGCCGCCAACGCTGGAACGTCTCCCAGGCACGGGAGAGGGCCTGCTCCACCTCCTCAGGAGTATGCTCCTGGAAGGTGGCCAGCACCTCCTCGGTGGTCGGATTGAGGGAGACCAAGGCCATATCGCAGCCCCATTATAAGCCGTCCACCGCTTATAATGGCCACGGGCCTTGCCGGCCCAGGAGGTCCCATGGAGTACCGCGATTCCCCAGAGGAGGCAGCCTTCCGTCGGCAGGTGCGGGAGTTCATCGAGACGGAGTGTCCGCGCGAGCTGCGCACCCCCCAGGGCGGAGAGTGGGGCATGCTCAGCGGTGATGTGCGGCCCATGAGCGAGAGGCGCCGTCGGTGGCGCCAGAAGCTCCTAGAGAGGGGATGGCTCGCCCCCGCCTGGCCCAAGGAGTACGGAGGTGGGGGCCTCTCGGTGAAGGAGCAGTTCATCCTGAACGAGGAGCTGGCCAAGGCCCGCGCCCCCAGGTTCATGGACGTAGGGCTGGGCTGGGTGGGGCCCACCCTCATCATCCACGGCACCGAGGAGCAAAGGCGCCGGTTCCTCCGCCCCATCCTCACCGGTGAGGAGATCTGGTGTCAGGGGTTCAGCGAGCCCAACGCCGGCTCCGACCTGGCCAACGTGCAGACCCGTGCCGTGCGTCAGGGCGATTATTACATCGTCAACGGCCAGAAGATATGGACCTCTGGCGCTCAACACGCCCACTGGATGATCCTCCTATGCCGCACCGATCCTTCCGCCCCCAAGCACAAGGGCCTCTCGTACCTCATGGTGGACATGCGCAGCCCCGGCATCACCGTGCGGGAGATGGAGACCATGGCCGGCACCCGCATCTTCTGCCAGGTCTTCCTGGAGGACGTCAAGGTGCCGGTGGTCAACCTGGTGGGGGAGGA
This sequence comes from Dehalococcoidia bacterium, assembly GCA_032249735.1. Classification (GTDB taxonomy): domain Bacteria; phylum Chloroflexota; class Dehalococcoidia; order SM23-28-2; family HRBIN24; genus JAVVHA01. The sequence goes on from JAVVHA010000021.1 coordinate 23,668, forward strand.
GGGGAAGGGCTGGTATGTGGCCACCACCACCTTAGACTTCGAGCGCTCCCTGGTCCACCTACCGGTGGAGTATCGCCAGATGGTCCTCTCCCTAGTGGACTACAGCCGCCAAGGGATGCCCCCAGGCGTCCGGCCCCTGGCGCGGGCCGCCCTGGCCGAGCGCTTCATCGAGACGGAGGTGGCCTATAACCTCTCCCTGCGAGTGGTCTCCTTGCAGGCGCGTGGGATGGTCCCCAACTACGAGGCCTCCATCGTCAAGCTGTACTGCTCGGAGCAACGTATTGCGGCCACCGCCATGCGTCTCCTCTCCTTATACGCTCAGGTGACGGGACGGGAGGGGCCCTGGGCGCCCCTAGGGGGGCGTGTGGGGCGCCTCTACCTGTATGCCGTGGCCGCCACCATAGGCGGCGGCACATCGGAGATCCAGCGTAACATCATCGCCATCCGCGGCCTGGGGCTACCCCGCGGTTAGCGCACCACCAGGTTGATGAGGCGGCCAGGGACGTAGATGGTCCGCTCTATGGACCGTTGGTCGATGTGCTGACGCACCCTAGGGCTCTCCAGGGCCAGGCGGAGGGCCTCTTCCTCACTGATCTCAGCCGGCACCTGCAGCTTGTCCCGCACCTTACCGTTGACCTGGACTACCAGGGTGATCTCCTGTGGTCGGGCCAGCTCAGGGTCATAGGAGGGCCAGGCCTGCTGATGGATGCTGTAGGGCCTGCCCCGCCTCTCCCAGAGCTCCTCAGTGATGTGGGGAGCGAGAGGAGCCATGACCAGGAGGAGGGCATCAATGGCCTCCTCCCAGGCCTGGGGGTGCACCGGCCCCTCCTGTCGGAACCGGTATAGCTGGTTGGTCATCTCCATGAGGGCGGAGATGAGGGTGTTGAAGCGGAAGCGCTCCATGTCATCGGTGGCCTTCTTGATGGTGCGATGGGTGAGGCGACGCAGGGGCAGGGGGTCGGCGGTGGCGTCCTTGTGGGGCTCCTCCAGGCAGAGAGCCCAGACACGGTTGAGCCACCGCCAAATGCCCTGGATGCCCTCAAAGGTGTAAGGGCCGCCATCCTCCCAAGGCCCCAGGAACATGAGGTAACAGCGGAAGGTGTCCACGCCCCAGCGCTCGATCTGCTCATCGGGGGCCACCACGTTGCCCCGGGATTTGCTCATGCGCTGGCCATCGGGGCCCAGGATCTGGCCCTGGTTAAAGAGGCGTAGGAAGGGCTCGTCCCCCTCCACCAGCCCCAGATCGCGGCATACCTTCCAGAAGAAACGGGCATAGAGGAGGTGCATGACGGCGTGCTCCGCCCCGCCCGTGTACTGGTCCACAGGGAGCCAGAGGCGCCCCAGCTCGGGGTCGAAGGGCCCATCCTGGTAGTGGGGGCTCAGATAGCGCATGAAGTACCAGGAGGAGTCCACAAAGGTGTCCATGGTGTCCGTCTCACGGCGAGCGGGGCCGCCACAGCGGGGGCAGGAGGTGTGGACAAACCCCTGATGGCGGGCCAGGGGGGACTCGCCTGTGGGGCGGAAGTCCACATCCTCGGGCAACGTCACCGGCAGCTGCTCCTCAGGGACGGGCACCGTGCCACAGCTATCGCAATAGACGATGGGGATGGGAGTCCCCCAGTAGCGCTGACGGGATATGAGCCAGTCCCGGAGGCGATAGGTGACGCGGCGGCGCCCCCATCCCTTCTCCTCCACATAGCTGCATATGGCCTCCTTGGCCTTCTCCGAGTCCATGCCTGTGAAGGGGCCCGAGTCTACCAGGACGCCAGGCCCTTCATGAGCCTCCACCAGGGGTTCGCCTTCCCAGCCTGGAGGGGCCACCACCACCTTTATGGGCAGCCCATAACGTTGCGCGAAGAGGAAGTCCCGCTGGTCGTGGGCTGGCACCCCCATCACCGCCCCCGTGCCGTACCAGGGGAGAACGTAGTCGGCTATATAGATGGGCACCCGCTCCCCCGAGAGGAGGTTACGACAGTAGGCCCCCGTGAACACCCCCGTCTTCTCGCGAACGGTGGAGAGGCGCTCGATCTCCGTTCGGCGACGGGCCTGCTCGATATACTCCTCCACCTCTTGCCGGCGCTCGGGGGTGGTGATCTTGCGCACCAGGGGGTGTTCTGGGGCCAGCACCATAAAGGTGACCCCATATATAGTGTCCGGCCTCGTGGTGAAGACGCGGATCTCCTCCTGAGGTCCGGCCCCGTCCAAGGCGAACGCCACCTCCAACCCCTCCGAGCGCCCGATCCAGTTCTTCTGCATTATCACTACAGGCTCCGGCCACTGGATCTTGGAGTGGTCCAGGAGCTCCTCGGCATAGGCGGTGATGCGCAGCATCCACTGCTCCAGGTCGCGGTGGGTCACAGGTGTGTGGCAACGCTCGCAGGTCCCATCGGGCAGGACCTGTTCGTTGGCCAGCACCGTCTGACAGGAAGGGCACCAGTTGGCAGGGGCAAGGGCCCGATAGGCCAGGCCCCGCTCGTACATCTTCAGGAAGAACCACTGGTTCCACTTGTAGTAATCGGGGTCACAGGTGATGACCTCCCGCGACCAGTCGATCATGGCGCCCATGGTCTTGAGCTGGGCCCGCATACGCTCAATGTTGCGGTAAGTCCACTCCTTGGGGTGGACGCCGTGCCTGATGGCTGCGTTCTCCGCCGGCAGGCCAAAGGCATCGAACCCCATGGGGAAGAGGACGTTGTAGCCCCGCATGCGGCGATAGCGGGCGGCGGCATCGGAGGGCGCCATGGCGTACCAGTGGCCGATGTGCAGGTCGCCGGAGGTATAGGGGAACATGGTGAGGAAATAGAACTTGGGGCGATCATCGTGATCGGGAGTGCGGTATATGCCGTCCCTCTCCCACCGCTCCTGCCACTTGCGCTCGATCTCCCGCGGCCGATACCGCTCAACCATGTCCCTCATCTCCTTCCCGCCGCAGGCTGCGCGCCAGGCCCAGGCGCTGGCGGATGGCCTGGTCGAGCCGTCTGGTGAGGGGCCGCGCCGCCAAAGTGAGCATCACCATAGCGGTGCCCAGGCCCGCAGCCAGGTAAAGCTCAAGGGCCACAGCCATGCCCAAGGCCGCCACCGCCCATATGGCGGCAGCGGTGGTGATGCCCCGCACCGTGTAGCCCTCGCGGAAGATGACCCCCGCCCCGAGGAAGCCGATGCCGGTGACGATGCCCGCAGCTACCCGGTCGTCACCGCCAAGGAGACGGGACACAGACGTAAAAAGGGCTGCCCCCAGGGCTACCAGCGCCAAGGTGCGCGCACCAGCTGGATAGCCCTCTAGCTCGCGCTCCAGACCGATGAGCCCGCCCAGGACGGCAGCGAGGACGAAGCGGCCTACCAAGGCCATCTGCTCCTCAGCTGGCATCGCAAAGACCTATAGGCCCCCCGCCCGAGGCAGGGGGCCTTGCCGCTTGCCAACCATCTGGTGGAGCTGAGGGGACTCGAACCCCTGACCTCCTCAATGCCATTGAGGCGCTCTCCCACTGAGCTACAGCCCCACCCGCCAGGGAATGTTAGCAAAGGCCCCCACCCATCCGCAAGATCCCTTGATCCCCTGCCCGAAAGGTAGCCATGATATGGGGAGATGGCATCCCTGCTGGAGGAGGCCACGGCCCTTGCCCTTACCAACCTGGCGGGCGTGGGGGCACGGGCGTTGGCCCCTGGCCTCATATCCCTCCCCGGGCCTGGGGGGCAGCGGCTGGTGCGCGTCCTTGGCAGATGGGGGCCCCACCGCCGTGGGGGGCGAGGCGACCTGGGCCTACACTGGGTGTTGGAGCCGGGCCCAGAGGAGATGGTGGCCCTGGTGGACCTCTCCCGCTCCCTCGTCTGGCTCCTGCCCAGGGAGGAGTTCCAGCGCCGGGCCCAGCCCTGGCCAGGGGGGCGCCTCCACCTAGACTGGATCGTCCTGCCCCTGGGGAGAGGAAAAAGAGGCCTGCCCAGGGAGGAGG
>JAVVHA010000022.1 GCA_032249735.1 Dehalococcoidia bacterium
TGGCGGCATGATGAGAAAGCGTTGGAGACATGGTGTTAAGGGCGGACAGGAGTCCCGCTGGTAGATGCAGCGATGCGCCAACTGAAACAAGAGGGCTTGTTGCCCAACCGGCTTCGGATAGTGGTGGCCAGTTTTTTGACCAAGCACTCGCAGATGGGGTGGCGCTGGGGGGAACGCCATTTTTACCGCCAGCTGGTGGACGCCGACTTGGCGCAGGACGTGGGGAACTGGCAACGGGTGGCCGGTTACGGCGCCGATGCGGCCCCTTACGTCCGCATATTCAACGCGGTGCTCCAGGCCCGCAAGTTTGCCCCCCAAGGGCACAATATCCGCCGCTATGTGGCAGAACTGGCCCATGTCGGTAGCGGCGCCCTTCACAGCTTAGAGCAGCTGCGTTCCTAGGAGCCCCCTACCCGCCGCCCATGGTGGACTTGGAGTGAGGCCCTGGGCAGCTAGCGGGGCTTGCTGACCTGTGTTAATATCCATCTCAGGCACGTCCCTATGGCCACCAAGGGCCATCCCGCTGGCTCACGGACCTCACAGCCGAGACAGGCAGGTATTCGGTCTTCACAGACTCTGGATCGTGGCCTCAGAGTACTCAAGGTGCTCGCTCAGGAGCCCAGTGGCCTGACAGTCACCGAGCTGGCCAGTCGGCTAGGCATCCATCGCACCAACGTCTACCGGCTGCTGGCGACCCTGGCCCAGCACCGGCTAGTGCGGCGTGACCGCGATGGCCGCTATTTCTTGGGGACGGGGGTCATGGAGCTGGCCCGCGGGGTGGCCCATGACCTGCGCACCGCCGCCCTGCCCATCCTGGCCGAGCTGGCGGAGAAGGTGCAGGCTACTGCCTTCCTCACCCTGGCCGATGGGGATGAGGCAGTGGCCTTGGCGGTGGTGGAGCCGCGACGGACCAACATCCACGTGGCCTACCGAGTGGGGTTCCGTCACCCCATAGACCGGGGGGCATCGGGGCTAGCCATCCTGGCCGGGCGGCCGCCTCAGCCTGGTGAGCGCCAGGAGGTAAAGGAGGCTCGTCGCCTTGGCTATTCGGTCACGCGAGGGGAGTTGCAGCCAGGGGCGTGGGGCATCGCCGCCCCCATCTGTGTGGGAGGGAGGCCCGCCGAAGCAAGTGTGGGTGTGGTCACCTTGGGGGAGCTGGACGTGGCAAGTGTAGCTCCCCACGTGTTGGAAGCGGCCAGGGCCATCGCCGACGCGCTGGCCTAAAGAGGGGGCAGGACCGTAGCCCGCACCTCCCCCAGGCCGATGCGTAGCCCACCCTCCCCCTGGCACCAGCCGCGCATGACCACCGTATCGCCGTCCTCCAGGAAGGTGCGCTGGGACCCGTCCCTCAGTGTCAAGGGGCGTTGGCCTCCCCAGGTGAGCTCCATGAGGCAGCCGTAGGTCCCTGGCTCGGGCCCCGAGATGGTGCCGGTAGCCCAGAGGTCGCCCGGCCGAGCGAGGGCGCCATTGCTGGTGGCGTGGGCCAGCATCTGGGCGAGGGACCAGTACAGGTAGCGCATGTTGGTGCGCGATATCACCTCCTCCCGGCCCTCCACCACCAGGGCCACCTCCAGCTGCACGTCGTAGGTCAGGGGTTGGGGTTCGGCCAGATAGGGCAGGGGAGGTGGATCCTGGGACATCAGAGGTACCAGAAATGGTGCCAAAGCCTCTAACGTCACCAGCCACGGCGATATCGACGTGGCGAAGGACTTCCCCAGGAAGGGCCCCAAAGGCACATACTCCCAGGCCTGGATGTCGCGGGCGCTCCAGTCGTTCACCAGGAGCAGGCCGAAGATGTGGTCCCATGCCTCCTGCACGGGGATGGGGCTCCCCAGCTGGTTGCCGTGCCCGGTGACGAACCCCACCTCCAGCTCGAAGTCCAGCATGCGCGTGGGTCGCGCTATGGGGCCACTAGGGGTGGATACCTGGCCCCATGGCCTCCTCACTGGCCTGCCGGAGACCACCACCGTGGCCGAGCGGCCGTGGTAGCCGATGGGCAGCCATCGCCAGTTGGGGGGCAGGGGGTCCTGCTGGGGGCGTAGGATACGGCCCATGTTGCTGGCATGGTACAACGAGGCGTAGAAGTCCACGTAGTCGCCCGGCTGAATGGGCAGCATAAGCTCCACCTCTGACAAGGGGAGCAAAGCGGGCTCCACCTGCCGGCGCCACCGCTCCTCGGTGAGCAGCTCGCAGAGGCGGTGACGCACGGCCCGCCAGATGGGACGGCCCAAGGCGAGAAAACCGTTCAAGGAATCGCGGGCGAAGATCCGCCTGGGAAGGGGGATCCCCGCTAGGAGGCCCTCTTCCTGCAAGTAGGCCATGTCCAGGACATGGTCACCGATGGCGACTCCCACCCTCGCCCGGCGACGGTAGCGAAACACGCCGAAGGGGAGGTTCTGGATCGGGAAGGGGGAGCCTGGAGGCACCGCTACCCAGGGGCGCAGGCCTGGGTCGTTGGTGGCGTCGGGCCTTGGTGGTCCCATAGTGGCAGGGGGTGTGAAGGCTAGGGCGTGCCCAATAGGGCGGCCAGCCCTTCTAAAGGCTCCAGGAAGCTGCAGCTCCCAAAGCAGGTCACCAGGCGGCGGCCGCGCTCGATCTCCTCCGGGGGCAGGGTGCGGTCGCGCCAGGCGAAGCCATGGGCGTCCAGGCGGAACCTGGCGGGATGGTCATCGCAGAGGAGCTCCAGCAAGGCGTCCTCGTCCACTTGGCCGCTCACTGCCATCAGCGCCCCGCCGATGACGTTCAGAAAACCGTGCTGCCTGATGCCGAGTAAGGGATCGGGATGGGGCAGGGGATGGTGGAGCCCCGCCGTGGCCTTGAGGGGCAGGCCCAGGCGTGCGCACCAGGTGATGAAGCGCGCCAGCTGGTGAGGGGTGGGGAAGTCTTGCGAGCGGGTGCCGCCGCAACGCACCTTGGCGCCCACTTTGCCCTCTAGGCGGGCCATTGCCTCTAGGGCGCGGGGTATACCTACCTCCCATCCCTCCGCCAAGGGCAGCTCCACGAAGGGACGCGCCCCTGGGGCTACCGTGGCTGCCTCGGCCATGGCGCTGGCGAACTCCTCCACCTCCGCTCCCGCGGGCAGGCGGGCCTCCAGGGACTCGACCGAACCCCTCCCAGCCTCTTGAAAGCGGGACACCTCCTTTAAGGCCGTGGCCAACGAGACAGTCCAGGGCATATGGCCGGCCATGTCCAGGATGACGCTCAGACGCCAAGGGCCACCTTCTTCCGAGACGATGGAGGTGAGCTCTGGGAGGCGGGAGGCAGGGCAGACGAACCGGGCTAACGCCCAGTGATAGGGCCCACGGCGGTACTCCAGGTGCTGGGCCACCGCCTCGGCCATGGGAAGCATGGCTGGCGGGAAGAGGGAGGCGTCATCGATGAGCTCCCGTAGGAAGGCGCCTATGCCTCCTTGTTGCCATGGATGAACCCCTTCGGTCTTCTTCTGCTGTTGGAGGCCCTCTCTCATGGCCATGTCCTCACTCCTCAGTCATGGTCAGGGTCGTGCTGGCGTCGCTCCCTCCTGGGCGCTCTGGAGATGGCCGCGGCCCTGTACGGCCCAGATAAGCGGCACGGATGGCACCCTCTTCCATCAGCCTCTCCCGGGTGCCCGAGAGGACGATACGGCCTCGCTCCAGCACATAGGCGCGGTCGGCCACGGCCAGGGCGGCACGGGCGTGTTGCTCGGCCACCAACACCGTCACGCCGCGGTCGCGCAGCTCCAGCAGACGGCCCATAACATCGCGCACCACCTTGGGGGCGAGGCCCAGGGAGGGTTCGTCCAGCAATAGCAGCCTGGGACGGGCCATAAGGGCACGCCCGATGGCCAACATCTGCTGCTCGCCCCCGGAGAGGGTGCCTGCCGCCTGCCGCCTCCGCTGGGCGAGCACGGGGAAGAGGGCGAAGATGTCCTCCATGTCGCGGCGCATGTCCGAGTCACGGCGCCGATGGTATGCTCCCAGCACCAGGTTATCCTCCACCGAAAGCCCATAGAACACCTGGCGCCCTTCGGGCACCAACGCCACCCCCAGCCGGACCATCTCCTCCGCCGGGCGGCCGGTGACCTCGATGCCATCTAGCAGCACTCGGCCGCCCACAGGGCTCATGAGGCCGGCCAAGGCGCGCAAGAGGGTGGTCTTGCCGGCGCCGTTGGCCCCTACGACGGCCACCACCTCTCCTTGGTAGACCTCCAGGCTCACTTCCTGCAGGGCCTGGATGCGGCCATAGGCAGCGCGCAACCTCTCCACTGCTAGCAGGGGCCTGCTCATGCCGCCTCCTCGCCCAGATAGGCCTCGATGACTTGAGGGTCCGACTGCACCTGCGCCGGCGGCCCCTGCGCGATGACCACCCCATGGTCCAGGACCACTACCCAGTCGGAGCAGGACATGACCACGTCCATATGGTGCTCCACCAACAGCACTGCCAGGCCATCGCCGGCCAGCTGGCGCAGCATCTGGCCCACGTCGGCGGCCTCCGCCCCTGAGAGGCCGGCCGTGGGCTCGTCCAGCAGTAGCAAGACCGGCTCGCTAGCGAGGGCTCGCCCCAGCTCCACCAGCCGCTGCTTTCCGTATGGTAGGGATGTGGCAGGCCACTCGGCCACATCAGCCAGCCCCAGACGGGCGAGGAGACCATCGGTGGCCGCGCGGGCTTCCCGTTCCTCACGGAAGTGGCGCGGTAGCCGCAGCATGGCCTCAAGGAGCGAGGTATGCGTCAGCCGGTAGCGGCCCACCAAAAGGTGCTCCCGAACGGTCATTTGGCCGAAAAGCTGCAGGTTCTGGAAGGTGCGAGCGATGCCCAGCCTGGCCACGCGGTGGGGAGGCCAGCCGGTGATGTCGCGGCCCCGCAGGTAGACACGGCCTGCCGCCGGCCGAATCAACCCTGAGATGACGTTTAGCAGCGTCGTCTTCCCGGCGCCGTTGGGGCCGATGAGGGCCGTTACCTGCCCAGGCTCGGCTCTCAGGGAGACCTTGTCTAAGGCGCGCAGACCTCCGAACTGCACGCTCACGTTCTCAACTTGCAGCAGGCTCACCGCAGCTCCACCTCCTCCAGGGCCGGGGCGGGAGCCCGCCGCCGCCCACCCAGCCATTCCGCTCCCCAGTGCGCCAGCGCTACAATGCCGCCCGCCAGGCCCCGTGGCAGGAAGAGGAGCACCAGCACCAGCGCCAGCCCATAGGCCACGATCTCGTAGCTGCCGGTGGCTCCGGACACGAACTTGGGGACGAGCTCCCGCGTGCCCTCCGTCAGCAGCACCACCACCGCCGAGCCCAGGGGAGCCCCCCATACCGATTCGACACCACCCACGGTGGAGATGACCAGGAAACGCAAGGAGGGCAGCAGGCCGAAGGACTCGGGGCTGACGTAGGTCACGTAGTGAGCATAGAGGCTGCCTGACACCGCTGCATATATTGCCCCCAGGGCGAACACGGCCATCTTGGTGCGGGCCACATCGATGCCCACGCTAGCTGCGGCCACTTCCGAGGCGCCCATGGCCACCAACGCCCTTCCCGGGCGCGAGGTAAGCAGGTTACGGGCCGCTATCAACCCCACCGTCAGCACGCCCCAGGCCAGAAGGTACATGCTGGTGTCGGTATCGAACCGGAGCCTTCCCAGGGCCAGGTCAGGTATGCCGCCGGTGCCTTGGTTGCCACCCGTTAGCGAGTCCCAGCTTCGCACCACCACGTAGAAGACCAGGCCGAAGGCCAAGGTGGCCATGGCCAGGAAGTGGCCCCGCAGCCGGAAAACGATGCGCCCCAGAAGCGCTGCCAGCACCGCCGCCATGATGGCCCCAGCGGCCACGGCCAATAAGGGGTGCCAGTCTGCCTTGGCCGTGAGCAGGGCGGTGGCGTAGGCGCCCACACCGTAGAAGGCGGCATGCCCCAGGGAGACCTGGCCGGCAAAGCCCATCACCAGCGTCAGCCCCATGGCGGCGATGGCGTGCAGGGCCATCACCACCAGGTTGGCGCGGGTCAGAAAGGGCAGGGCATCGGCCAGGGGCACCAGGAGCACCCCTATTCCAAACACCCCACCCCAGAGGAACCAGGGGCCCCACCACCTCAGGCCCATCGCGTCCTCACCCGGGCCAGCAGACCCTCGGGCCGCAGCACCAGCATCAGCGCCAGCACGGCGAAGGCCACCCCCTCAGCCATGGCCGAGGAGACATAGCCCACTGCCACGGCCTCGGCCACCCCCAGCAGGAGGCCACCCGCCAGGGCGCCGAAGGGTGATACCAGGCCGCCCATCACTGCCGCTGTGAAGCCCTTCAGACCGAAGGGCACGCCCATATCGTAGTAGGCCGATGTTATGGGCACCAGCACCACCCCAGCCACCCCTGCCACCGCTGCTGCCATAGTGAAGGCATACATGGACATCTGCGCAGGGTTTATGGCCTGTAGGCGGGCCGCCTCCCGGTTCATGGCGCAGGCCTGCATGGCCTTGCCCACCACCGTCCGCTGGAAGAACCACCACAGGGCCAGGGCCAGGGCCAACGTCACCCCCAGCACCCATAACGTCTGGCGACTGACGGCTGCGCCGCCTATCTCCAAGGGGGGGCCGGCGGTGAAGGGGCCATAGCGCCGGGGATTGACCCCCCATATCAGCAGGGCCAACCCTTCCACCGCGATGGCCAATCCTACTGTCAGGATGATGAGGGTGAGGGTGGAGTGCCTGCGGGCGGGGTTGATGACCAGCCGGTCCGTCACCAGACCAGCCAACGCTGCTGCCACCATGGCCACTAGCAGCGCCGGCACCGCCGGCACCCCAGCCTCTCTCAGGCTCACCGCCGTCAAGGCAGAGAGCATCAGGTAGTGGCCCTGGGCGAAGTTGATGATGCCCGTCACGTTATAAACGATGACGAAGCCTACGCCCACCAGGCCATAGATGGCCCCCTGTCCGACGCCGCTGGCGACGAACTGAAGGAACTCGCTCACCTTCAGCGTTACCTCAGCGGACCAGTCGCCACTTCCCGCCCTGGATGGTCACCAGCACCAGGTCCTCGGCCCGTAGGCCTAGGTGGTCCTGGGGGCTCATGCGATAGACCCCTGTGGCACCCACATACTCGCCCAGGTTCTCCAGGGCACGGATGATGGCCTGGGGGTCGGTGCTGCCGGCCTTCTCTATGGCCGCCTTCAACATCCCCAGGGCATCCCATACGTAGCTGGCGAACCCGGACATGTCGCCATAACGCTGGGTGTATAGGCGGCCAAACTCTTGCAACACCTGGTACTGACGGTCGGTGGGCGGTATCTGGTCCCAAACGAGGGTCTTGGGGTGGATCATGTAAGCGCCCTCGGCAGCCTGACCGGCCAGGCGTAGGAAGAGCTCAGCCCCAGCGCCGGCGTCGTGGTACATGGGCACGTTGATACGCAGGTTCTCCACGGCGTTGCGGCGGGCCAAGGGAGCGCCGGGCGGGATAGCCCACACCACCACCGCCTGGGGGTTGGCGCGCATGATGTTGGTGAGCTGGGGCGTGACATCAGTGGCATTGGCCTCGAACTTCTCCGCCGCCACGATCTGCACATCGCCCCGCCGCTCAGCCTCCCGCCACGCTGCCAGCCCCGACTCGCCATAGGGGTTGTTGACGGTCAGGAGGCCTACGCGCTGAATGCCGCGGCGCTTCATGTCCACCAATATGGCTTCCACGTTCTGGGAGGCGTGGAAGGGGGTTTTGAAGACGTTGGGCCTCTTGTCCACCGGCACCACGATCTGGTCGGCGGAGCCCATGGAGAACACAGGGATCTTGGACTCCAGGATGGCGTCCATGGCGGCCAGGGTGGTGGGGGATGTCCCCGGCCCCACGATAGCCACAACCCCCTGCTGCACCAGCCGCCGCGTCAGCACCGCCGCCTCGGTGGGGTCCGACTTGTTATCGACGATGATGAGCTCCACCGGCCTGCCCAGGATGCCACCCTCGCGGTTGACCTTCTCCTGCCACAGGGTGGCAGCCCTGACATAGGCCTCCCCCTGCACAGACGCCGATCCTGATTGTTCGATGTTGATGCCGATGCGTATGGGCTCGCCGGTGGGCTGCCTGGCCCCGGGGGTGGGGGTCCGCGGGGTGGGTGTCCCTGGGGCCTCTTCGGCGCCACCGCAAGCGCCTAGGAAGATGAGGGTCACCACCAGGGCTATGGCCCCTAGCCATGTACGCTTCATCATGCCCGCCCTCCTCTAAGTTATCTGCCTCTATGACCTTGCGTTAGTCGCTGGGGCTACTCTAGCTCCCGCCTTCTTCTCGTTTTAACCACTGGCCACCGCCTGGTACTGGCGGAACCAGGACTGGTCGTAGCCCGGCACCTCCACCTGCTCGGCGGCAGGCAGCACCAGGAACGGCGACCGCGACTCGATCATGATGCCGATCTCGTCCCGCCAGGGCACGTCCTTGCCCTCCACTGGTGGGGACTGCACCTGCTGGTGGCTGACCCGCACATCGGGCCCGTGGAAGGTGCCGGCCGGGTGCAAGGTGGCATACCCATCCTTCACCTCTGGCCGAGCGTGGTAGCCGGAGTGGTTGAAGAGCACCTCGTCGACGTCGTTGTTGTGGGGGTAGGGTAGGGAATGAACCCAGCGTGGCAGGAAGGCCTGCATGGAAGCCCCCTCGTCCTCCGTCACGAACACTGTGTAGGTGGGGGGGTCGACATGGAAGTTGGGGGAGGCGAGGATGCGGATGTCCTTGAGGGCCAGGCGGAAGGGGTACAGGTTCCCCTCCCAGGCCACCGCGTCGAAGGGGCTGAAGGGGTAGCGTAGCAGTGTCCAGGGGCCTATGAGACGCTTGACATAGACGGGGAAGTCGCCCCTCTCGGATGGCTCGTCGTCCACGGGCACAGGCTCAGGGGGCACCAGGGCCGCGTCGGAGTAAGGGTAGTTGCGTATCCAATAGTGGTAAGGGCGTAGGACACGCTTGGGGAACTCGTAGAAGATCATCACCACGGGGCCGCGGGAGCGGATAGAATACGTGGCACCCTTGGGCACGAAAAGGAACTGGGAAGCGCTGAACTCCAGCAGGCCGAAATCGGTGGCCAGGGTGCCCTCGCCCTGGTGGACGAATACCACGGTGTGGGCATCAGCGTGGCGGAACCGCAGACGGTGGTCGGTCTGGCCCGTCAGCACCGAGATGAGGGCGTCCTGGGACCATAGCACCGGCTGGGGGAACGGCCCCGACTGCACCGCCGCCAGGTGAAAGGCCCGTCGGCGGACAGGGCCGGGGGTGGGGGCGATGTCCTCGGGGCGGAGGGCGGGTACCCCTTCAGCCTCGTGGGCCTCTGTCACCACCATGGCTGGGCGCTCCCGCACCACCTCGGCACCGAAGGCTAGCATCTCGTTCCAGAAGCCCTGGGGCGGCCGGCCTGTGAGGGGAAAGGTTATACCCTGGACGCCCGGCCGCACGCGGAACGTCGTAGAGAAGCCCACCTTGCTGGGCACCAGGTCCATGCTTGCACCTCCTTTGCTGTTATCACCGCTGTAACTCGCAGCGCCTTAGGGACGGCTGGCTGTCGCGGTGAGGCGGGGTATCACCTCCTTGGCGAAGAGGGTCATAGACTGGCGCACGCGCTCCGCTTCCAGGGCGCCGAAGTTCATAAGGGCCATGACGTGGGTGATGCCCATGGCGGCCAGTTTGCGCAGTCGGGCCGCCACCAGGTCGGGGTCGCCGAAGAGGATGAGCTCACCCCTGTCCAGCTCATCGAAGTTGCGGCGGCGGGCGTACAGCCGGGTGACCACGTATCGCCATAAAGCGGCATCGGCCTCTTGGCGGGCGGCCTCCTTGCTGGAGGAGACGTAAGTGTGAAGGCCCACGGCCACATCGGGCTCCCCCTGGCCGCCAGCCTCGGCGTAACCCCTCCGGTAGGCAGCGATGATCTCGCCCAGGTCGTCGATGGTGTCGCAGGTGGCGTATGGCATCATCATGATGTTCCACCCAGTCTTGCCCACGTGATAGGCACGGTCGGCATTTAATATGGCGATCCACAGGGGCGGGTGAGGCTTTTGCAAGGGCGTTACCGCGATACGCACGTTCTCGACCTTGTGGTAGGTGCCGTTGTAGCTGAAGGGCTCCCCTTGCCAAGCGCGCACCACTATCTCCAGCGCCTCTTGCGCCCGCTCACGTCGCTCCTCGGCCGGGATGCCGAAGCCTTGGAACTCGTGCTGAAGATAGCCTGACCCCACCCCCAGGCGGAGGCGACCCTTAGAGAGGTGGTCCACCACGGCGTACTCCTCGGCCACCAGCAGGGGGTTGTGGAAGGTGAGGACGGATACGGCCACTCCCAGCCCCAGGCGGGACGTTCGTTGAGAGGCCGCCCCCAGGAAGGCAGGAGGGGAAGGCACCACGCCGTATTCATGGAAGTGGTGCTCGGCGATGTAGTACGCCCAGTAGCCCAGCTCCTCCGCCAGCTCCATCTCCGAGAGGATTTGCTCGTATAGCTGGGTGATGGAGCGGGGGACATCTAGATGATGATCACACACCGAAAAGATGCTAAATTTCATGGCTTCCCTCCTTGGGATGAATGCGTTACATTTATAGCACCCCTTGTGCACATTGTCAACGCTCCTGCCCAAAGGGCGTTGTGGGCTAACGGTGGGGGCCTCCAGAGCGGTTGGGCAGCGCGGGGGCGGCTGCCGTGGTGGGCCTTCCTCTGCCGCGTTGTCCGTGAGGGAGGGTATACTATAAAGATGGGCGATCGCGCGGGCGTAGCTCAGTGGCAGAGCACCGGCCTTCCAAGCCGGTTGTCGCGGGTTCGATCCCCGCCGCCCGCTCCAGAGGGCTTTGGCCCAACTTGGCAAGGGAAGGCGAAGGGTCAGCGTTGTAAGGCTGGTGGCTAGGCCGCTAAAATCTAACCACGACATAAGGGGGTGACCGCCGTGGGGAAGATCAACGTGGCCATCATTGGAGTGGGCAACTGCGCCTCGGCCCTGGTGCAAGGTGTCTACTATTACCGGAACGCCGATGAGAAGGAGGAAGTCCCTGGCCTCATGCACGTGAACCTGGGTGGCTATCATGTGGGGGACATCGAGTTTGTGGCCGCCTTCGATGTGGACGTCAACAAGGTGGGGAAGGACCTGGCGGAGGCCATCTTCACCCCGCCCAACAACACCTATAAGTTCTGCGATGTCCCCCCCTTGGGAGTGAAGGTAGAGCGGGGCATGACCCATGACGGCCTGGGCAAATACCTTAAGGAGGTCATCACCAAGGCCCCAGGCCCCACGGCGGACATCGTGCGCATCCTACGGGAGACCCAGACTCATGTGGTGGTCAACTTCCTGCCAGTGGGGGCGGAGGAGGCCACCAAGTGGTATGTGGAGCAGGTGCTGCAGGCGGGCTGCGCCTTCGTCAACTGCATACCGGTCTTTATCGCCCGGGAGCCCTATTGGCAGCGGCGGTTCCAGGAGCGGGGGCTGCCCATCATCGGCGACGATATCAAGTCTCAGGTGGGGGCCACCATCTTGCACCGAGTGCTGACACGGCTGTTCGTGGAGCGCGGGGTGAAGGTGGAGCGTACCTACCAGCTCAACTTCGGCGGCAATACCGACTTCCTTAACATGCTGGAGCGGGAGCGCCTCATGTCCAAGAAGATCTCCAAGACTACCGCCGTCACCTCCCAGCTGGGATACGAGCTGCCCGAGGGCAACGTGCACATCGGCCCGTCCGACTATGTGCCCTGGCTCCAGGACCGCAAGTTCTGCTACATTCGCATCGAGGGGACGGCCTTTGGCGGGGTGCCCCTCAACCTGGAGTGCAAGCTGGAGGTGTGGGACAGCCCCAACTCGGCGGGCGTGGTCATCGATGCCATCCGCTGCGCCAAGCTAGCCCTGGACCGGGGCATCGCTGGGCCCCTCATCGGCCCTAGCGCTTATTTCATGAAGTCGCCACCTCAGCAGTTCACCGATGTGGAGGCGCGGCGCCTGACGGAGGAGTTCATCGCTGGCAACGGTCACGCCGGGGCGTGAGGGGCGTCCTGGCCCCGCCATGTGGAGATATGTGCTTTTCTGGGTGTCGGCCCACACCCTAGGGCGTCTACCGATATGGGTGCTATATCCCCTATGTGACCTGCTGGGGGAGTTGGCCTATTGGCTCTGCCCGGGGAGGCGGCGCCACGTCTGGCACAATCTGCGACATATCCTAGGCCCGCAGGCCCATCCGTCCCAGCTGCGTCGCCTGGCCCGCCGCACCTTCCGCAACGTGGCCAGGTACTATGGCGACCTGGTCCACATGCCTTATCTAGACGTGCGCCGCTTCTACCAAAGCCGGTTGGTTCACCATGGCTTCGAGGAGCACTTCCTGCCGGCCCTGGCCCAGGGCCGGGGCGTCATCATCCTCAGCGCCCACCTGGGAAACCCAGAGCTGGCGGTGCAGGGGCTTTTGTTCCATAACATCCGGGTGGTGGCCCTCACCGAGCCCCTCCGCCCTCCCAGGCTCTCCCGCCTCGTGGATAGGCTCCGCTCCAGCAAGGGCCACACCTTCCTTCCAGTGGGGGTGGGAGGAGTGAAAGCGGCGGTGCAGGCCTTGCGGCGGGGAGGGGTGGTGGCCCTCATGGGCGACCGGGACATCCAGGGGCCGCGGGCCCCTCTCCCCTTCTTCGGGCGGGAGGCCAACATGCCCACGGGCCCCATGGAGATGGCGCTGCGCACAGGGGCTACTGTCCTGCCCATCTTTTGCCACCGGCGTGGCCCTAGGCTGGAGGTGTTCATCGAGCCGCCTTTGGAGCTGGTGCGGAGCGGGTCCTTAGAGGAGGACGTGCGCCTCAACACCCTGCGCTTCCTGGGCCGGTTGGAGGAACACCTGCGAAAGGACCCCGCCCAATGGATAGTCCTGGAGCCGGTATGGGATACTGATGGCGATAAAAGCCATGGGCAAGGCTGACCTGCACATCCACACCTCCCTCAGCGATGGCATGGCCTCCCCGGAGGAGATCCTGCGCTATGTGGAGGAGCAGACGGACCTGGATGTCATCGCCATCACCGACCACGATAGCCTGGAGGGGGCCCTGCGCACACGGGAGGCGTGGGGCAGGGGGAGCTTTCGCTTTCAGGTGGTCACGGGGATGGAGGTGACGGCCATCGAGGGCCACCTGCTGGCCCTCTTCATCGAGGAGCCAGTGCCTAGCCTCCGCCCGGCCCGGGAGGTGGTGGAGGCAGTGCACCGGCAAGGGGGCCTGGTGGTGGTGCCCCATCCCCTTAGCTGGCTCACCAGAAGCCTAGGGCGAAGGGACGTGGAGCGGCTCTTGCCCTTCCTGCACGCCCTGGAGACGGCCAACGCCTCCCCAGGGGCGCGCCCAGGCCAGGCCAAGGCACGGGAGCTCAACCGTCGCCTCTACCACCTAGCGGAGGTAGGGGGCTCTGATGCCCACTTCCTGCAGGCCATCGGCACCGCCTATACCTTGTTCCCTGGGCGGACGGCTGAGGACCTGCGGCGGGCCATCCTCTCCCGCCAAACGGAGGGGGTCAACGGCCGACATCCCTCCGTATGGGAGCTGGGGCTGGGGCAGGTGGCGCGCCAGGCGTGGCGTGGCCTCAGCGCCACCCCGCGGGCCATGGGCCTGGGGGCCACTGCGAAGAGCTTCATGCACCGCTTTCTGCCATGGCTGAGGCCATGAAGATCGCCCTCGTCTCCCCCTACGACTGGGCTGTGCCTGGGGGGGTCAACAACCATGTGCGTCATCTGGCGTGCGAGTTCCTGGCCCAGGGGCACCAGGTGACGGTGGTGGCCCCCTCATCACATCCCTGGGCCCACAGTGAGCCTTATCTAAAGGTCATCGGCAAGTACACGGTGGGCCTGCCAGCCAGCGGGTCGGTGGCCCACGTCAGCCTCTCCCTGGTGCTGGCAGGACAGGTAAGGCGGCTCCTGCAACGGGAGAGGTTCGACTTAGTGCACCTGCATGAGCCCTTCATGCCCTTTCTGCCGTTCCAGTTCCTGCGCTTCTACCAAGGGCCCATGGTGGCCACCTTTCACGCTGCCCGTGAAGGGGGAAGCCGCCTCTACGCCTACGCCCGTCACCTCATCGCCCCGTATATGGGGCGCTTGCGGGGGCGCATCGTGGTATCCAGGACGGCCCTCCGTCTGGTGGGCCGATATTTCGCTGGGCGGTACCGCATCATCCCTAATGGGGTGGAGGTGAGGCGCTTCGGCCCCCAGGTGCCCCCCTTGCCGGAGCTGGCCGATGGCAAGCTAAACATCCTCTTCCTGGGGAGGCTGGAGAGGCGCAAGGGCCTCCCCTACTTGCTGCAGGCCTATGCCCTCCTGAAGAAGCGATGGCCTCAGCTGCGGCTGGTTATCGTCGGCGGGGACGGAGGGATGATGGCCCCCTGTCGCCGGTTCGTGGAGAGGATGGGCCTGGAGGATGTGCTCTTCGCCGGTTACGTGCCCGATGAGGAGGTGCCCCGCTATTACCGCAGCGCCCACATCTTCTGCGCCCCCAACACGGGGGCCGAGAGCCAGGGCATCGTCCTCCTGGAGGCCATGGCTTCTGGTCTGCCCATCGTGGCCTCCCGCATAGAGGGGTTCGCCGAGGTGGTGGAGGACGGCCGTCAGGGGTTTCTGGTGCCCCCCGGCGATGGC
This sequence comes from Dehalococcoidia bacterium, assembly GCA_032249735.1. GTDB lineage: Bacteria > Chloroflexota > Dehalococcoidia > SM23-28-2 > HRBIN24 > JAVVHA01. The sequence continues at coordinate 14,540 of JAVVHA010000022.1, forward strand.
CATGCCCTGGCCGAGGCCCTGGACCACCTCCTGGCCGATGAGGCCCTGCGGCAGAGCATGGCTCAGGAGGGGCTCCGCACCGCTGCCCTCTACTCGTGGGGGCGGGTGGCGGAGCAGGTCCTCTCCTACTATCGGGAGGTGGCGGGGGCCTAGGTCGAGATGTCGTTCCTCATTTCGCGCCGCGCCCTGGAGCGGCGTCTGCATCCCCTCTTGTTGGCCCTGGCTCGCCTAGGCGTCCACCCCCATATGCTGACGGTGGCCGGGGTGACGGGGAACCTGGTGGCAGCGGTGCTGGTAGGCCGCGGGCATGAGCTGTTGGGCGGCATCTTGGTGTGGGGGGCCAGCGCCATGGACATGCTGGACGGGGCCCTAGCCCGGGCCGCCGGTCGCCAGAGCCCCTTCGGGTCGGTGCTGGATGCAGTGATGGACCGCGTGGCAGAGGCTGCCGTCCTCTTTGCCGTCCTCTTCCGTTTCAGCAGCCAAGGCGACCAGGAGGGCGTGCTCCTGGCCTTTGTGGCTGCTGTAGCCTCGTTCATGGTGAGCTACGTCCGGGCGCGGGCCGAGCTGGCTGGCGTGCCCATGCGGGAGGGGCTCATGGCCCGTCCGGAGAGGGTCTTCCTGCTGGGTCTGGGCCTTATAATAGGTCATGTGAAGACGGTGTTATGGGTCATCTCGGTGTTAGCGGCCATCACCGCGGCCCAGCGTTTCCTGCTGGCCTGGGCCCGCACCATCCAGAGGAGAGGAGGCCATGATCCCTCTTAAGGACCAAGAGATCATACGCCAGAAGTTCGCCAACGAGCTGGTGGAGCAGGTGAAGGTGGACCTCTTCACCCAGCGGGATCTGGGCCTATATGTGCCGGGAAAGGAGCCGTGTCCTACCTGCAGACCCACCCAAGAGATGCTACAGGAGCTGGCCGCCCTTACCGACAAGATCAGCCTGCGCATCCATGTGCTGGAGGAGGCGGCGGAGGAGGCCAAGCGCTTTGGGGTTGAAAGGGTGCCAGCTATCGTCCTGCGTGGGAAGGACGGGCCAGTCCTCAAGTTTTACGGCATCCCCAGCGGATACGAATTCCCGGAGTTCATCGAGACCATCGTCCACCTATCGCGGGGTGAGCCCCCCATCCCTGAAGATGCCAAGCAGCAGATCCGTCGCCTGCGGGGCGAGGTGCGGGTGCAGGTATTCGTGACACCCACCTGCCCCTACTGTCCGCAGATGGCGCGGTCGGCCTTCGGACTGGCTATGGTCAACCCCAAGGTGAAGGCGGAGGTGGTGGAGGTCTCGGAGTTCCCGGAGCTGGCCCGCCGCTACAACGTACGGGCCGTCCCCCTTACGGTCATCAACGACCGGGTGGCCATACCTGGAGCTGTGCCCCCTCGGGTGTTGGCCGAACAGGTGGTCAAGGCTGCCACCGCTCCTCTCGCTGGCCTTTCAGGGCCACAGGGGGAGGCATCACAGCTGGGGGAGGACCTAGGGGGCAGGAGGCCAGGAGGCCTTATCCTGCCCTGAGGCGCCGTCCCAGCAGATAGGCCGCTACGAGCACCAGGGCGCCCACGGATGCTCCCACACCTACCAGAGGCCAGGGGGTTCTCTCGCCTTTGGGGAGAGCACGATTAGTGGTGCTTTCCCCCGGCGCAGCGGTGGGGCTAGGCACAACAACGGGCGGCAGGCCCAACGACGCCCGCCACTGGTTCTCCAGCTCATAGACCCCGAGGCCGTAGACCCGGCGTAGGGCATCGTCGGTGGTGGCCCCCGCCTTGAAGGTTGCGAAAAGCTGGGCGAACCTCTCCCGCCCATAGGTCTCGATGAGGTAGGAGACCAGGGCCCAGGACTGGCCATAGAAGAGGTTCACCAGCTTTGGGTCCCCCGGGTAGCTGCTGAGGGAGGGGAGGGGCAAGAGAGCGTCCTGGGCCACCGCCCGCTGGAAAGCCCGCTGGAAAGCCCCTGGGCTTTTCTGGGCGTATACGGCCGTCCCCTCGTCCAGCCAGGCGGGGAGGCCTCCGAAGGGCCCCTCCCCAGCCACGGCGGTGACGATGTGGGCCAGCTCATGACGGAGGGTGTCCAGGGAGCGGGAGCCGGCCACCAGCACCGTGTCATCGGCCACTTTCTGGCCAGCGGTGATGACTTGCCTCTCAAAGCTCTCACTGCGGGGTACCAGGGCCTTACGCATGTCCTCGGTATCGGCGTAGACCCAGACCTGGATGGGGAAGGGGACCTCTACCCCCAGGAGCGCCTCCATCTCCTGTAGGGTCTCGGTGGCCACCCTCAAGAGGAGGCGGGCGTTCCCCTCGTCATCGTACCAGTAAAGGCGAAACTTCCCCTCCTCCAGGACGTGGAATGGAAAGCGGGGGTCGGTGTAGGTGAAGGTCTGAGGTTCGGTGGAGAAGGTGCGCCCCTGCGGGTCCACCACTTCCCACCAGAAGGTGATGGCCAGCCCCGGGGGGAGATAGGTCTTGGGCCACCCCAAAAGGTAGGAGACTTCCCGAGGGGTGGATGAGGGGAGCTCGGGGGCCACCACCCCGAGAATGGCGCGAGGCCCCAGCCGGTAATGGAGGCGGGCCTCCTGCACGGACATCCCCCTTTCCAGGCGAAGTGAGAAGAGGACGCCATCCGGGAAGCGGTTCTCGGCCCTGGCCTCCAGGAGGGGTGAGGGCTGGGCGATGGCCAGCTCAACCCTTAGGGCCAAGGCCAGGGCCAAGGCCAGAGCCAGGAGGGGCCTCACGACTCCCGCCCCTTGTTGCCCACCAAGGACTTGAGGTAAGCGCGGATAAAGGGGTCTAGCTCCCCGTCCAGGACGGCCTCCGCGTCCTGGGTCTCGAAGTCGGTCCGGTGGTCCTTCACCAGCTTATAGGGGTGGAGGACGTAGGAGCGGACCTGGCGCCCCCACTCGGCGGGCACATACTCCCCCTTGAGGCGGGCCTGCTCCTGGGCCTGGCGTTCACGCTCCATATCCAGGAGGCGGGCACGCAGGATCCTCAGGGCCGTCTCCTTGTTGCGTTGCAGGGAGCGCTCGTTCTGGCAGGAGACGACGATGCCTGTGGGCAAATGGGTGATGCGCACTGCCGTCTCGTTCTTCTGCATGTGTTGGCCGCCGGGGCCGCTGGAGCGGAAGGTCTCAATCTTCAGATCCTCAGGCCTGATGTCCACCTCGGTGGGGGCCTCCACCTCTGGCAGGACCTCCACTAGGGCGAAGGAGGTGTGACGGGCGTGACCGGCATCGAAGGGGGAGAGGCGCACTAGGCGATGGACTCCCTTCTCCGCCTTGAGGTAGCCATAGGCATAGGGGCCGGCGATCTCCACGGTAGCGCTCTTGATGCCTGCCTCCTCCCCTCGGTTGATGTCTACCACCTCTGCGCGGAAGCCGTGGGCTTCCGCCCACCGCAGGTACATACGCAGGAGCATCTCCGCCCAATCTTGGGCGTCGGTGCCACCGGCCCCGGCGTGGATGGCCAGGATGGCGTCGCGCCGGTCGTAGGGGTCGGACAGGACCAAGGAGAGCTCCAGGTTCTCCAAGCGACGGGCCAGGGCCTCCAGCTCCTGCTCCACCTCCTGCATCAGCTTGTGGTCGCCTTCGGCCTCGGCCAGAGCCCATAGTTCAGCCAGCTCGTGCAACTGGCCCTCCAGGCCCCGCCAGGTCTGGACCTGGTCTTTGAGGGCAGCCAAACGGCGCATCTGGGCCTGGGCCTGTTGAGGGTCCTCCCAAAAGGAGGGGGAGGCGGCCTCTTCCTCGATGCGCGCTGCTTCCTTCTCCAGGGTAGGGATGTCAAAGACGGTCTAGGAGGTCATCCAGCCGCTGGCGCAGCTCGGCAAGACGCTCGTTGGTGCCCTGCATATCCTCTCCTCCTATCTCGATTCTAACGCAGTTCCAGCCTACGAACGCCTTTGGGACGGAAGTCGCTGGCTCACAACAGACGGGGTTGAGGTGGTGGGGCGATGGGCCGGCCCTTGGAGAGGAGGTCGGCTAGGCGAGTAGGCTCCGGCAAGCGGTGCCCTCGGCAGAGGGCCAGCACCCACCGGGCGGCCTCCTCCAGGCCTATCATGTGGCCGGGGGAGACATATACGGGGGCTGCCCCCTCCTTGGTCCGCACCACCAGGCCGATGGTCTCACCATCGTCGTCCAGGGGTGTCCATTGGCCCCTGGGCTGGGGCACTGGCCCGTGCTGGCCGCAGAGGCGCGATTTGGCACAGCCGATGGTGGGCACCTCTAGCATGAGCCCCAGATGGCAGGCGATGCCAAACCGCCGGGGGTGGGACAGTCCGTGGCCATCCACCACCACCAGATGGGGTGGGGGCTCCAGGGAGGCGAAGGCCTGGGCCAGGGCCGGCGCCTCTCGGAAGGCCAGGAGGCCAGGGATGTAAGGGAAGGTGACGCCCACCTCCGCCACCGCCTGGGACACCACCTCCAGCTCCGGGTAGGCAAGGAGGACGACAGCTGCCCGCGCCCTGCCAGGGGAGAGGAAGGCCACATCCGCCCCCGCCACGTAGCGCACGTTTTGCGGGTTGCCACGGGCCACCACCTGGCTGGCCAGCTGGCGCTGCAGGGCCATGGCCTCTTGGGGCGATAGGTCCCAAGGGTGGAGCTGTCGCACGTGCATGGGAGCACCTGTTAGGCAGTGGGCGGGGTTACGGTGGCCTGCCGTCCTCGCTTCCCCACGCTAACTCCCATGGATATCGCCCCCGGGGGTCAGCACTCCTGGGGGAGGATGAGGGAGAGGCGGCGGAGGGCCTCCATGGTCTCGCGGCGGCCCAGGCGGGCCTTCGTCACCGCCCGCTTCAGGGCCTCCACCGTCCGGTCATAGGTCTCCCGGTCGATGGGATAAGGATGGCCGTCCTTGCCACCATGGGCGTAGGAGTAGCGGGCGGGGTCACGACGGGAAGGTGGGGCGCCGTAGATGAGCTCGCTGGCCAGGGCCAGGGCCCGTATGGTGGCTGGCCCCACCCCGGCTGTGCCCAGCAGCTCTTGGAAGTCGCGGGGCTGGGCCTCATAGGCCGCGCGGAGGCCCCTCTCCAGCCGCTGTATGTCCGTATCGGCTTCCGTGAGGTGGTGGCGATGGGGCATCTCCAGGACGGCGATGCGTCGGAGGTCGCGCAGCAGGCGTTCCGGCTCCTCTCGCGCCAGGGCGACGCTCACCTGGCGGGCAGCCTCCGATTCTCGGGCCACCATGTTGAGGGCCTCCCCCACCTCCTCCGAGATGATACCCGCGTGGGGCTCGCAAACGAAGCTCTTCACCTCCTCCCCAAGCCAGTGATAGCGGCGGGCGTACCTGGTCTGAGGGTTCATGCCCTGCTGGACCACTGCCCAGGCCCCGTCGGTGGTGAAGAAGAGGGTATGGTGGTAGAGCTGGTAGCCGTCCTGGAGGGCGGCTGAGTCCACCTTAGCTGTCATGCGGGAGGCATAGACCAGCGGTTCTGGCGAGAAGGAGAGGCCCTCGGCCAAGGCCTCCACCTCCTGCGGTGTCTTCCGCGACGTCCGCCCCTTGCCGCCGGCCACCAGGACGCCCGTATCCCGCTCCAGCCCTCGCAGCCCCTCCTTTATGGCGGCGCAGACCACCGTGGTGAGGCCTGAGGAGTGCCAGTCGAACCCCAAGAAGCAGCCCAGGGCTTGGAACCAGAAGGGGTCGGAGAGGCGACGTAGGACTTGGCGAGGCCCCATCTCCTCTACCAGTGCCAGCATCACGTAACGGGATAGGCGAACCATGCGCTGGAAGAGCCATGGGGGCGCCGCCCCCCAGTGCAGAGGCAGATGGGCGATGCCTGTCCTAGGCATCTCCGCTTACCTTCCCTCTTCCATTGTAGGCCCTGGGCCCTAGGAGCACCTTTTTTCGGCTAGCTCCACGGTGTTGAAGAGGACCATGGCCACCGTCATGGGGCCCACGCCCCCGGGCACAGGTGTTATAGCCCCCGCCACCTCCTTTACGGCCTCGAAGTCCACATCACCCACTAGCCGCCGCCCCGACTTGCGGGTGGGGTCGGGCACCCAGTTGTTGCCCACGTCTATCACCACCGCCCCAGGCCGCACCATATGGGCGGTGATGGCCCGGGGGCTGCCCATGGCTGCCACCAGGATATCGGCCTGGCGGGTGAAGTGGGCTAGGTCGCGGGTGCCTGTATGGCAGATGGTGACGGTGGCGTTGGCCCCCTCTCGCTTCTGCATGAGGATGGCCGCCAGGGGCTTGCCCACAATGTTAGATCGCCCTACGATGACCACATGTTTGCCCTCCGGGCGGTGGCCGGAGCGCAACAGCAGCTCCACCACCCCGCGTGGGGTGCAGGGCTGGGGGCACGGCTCCCCCCTTAAGAGGCGACCCATGTTGACAGGCGTCACCCCATCCACGTCCTTATCCGGGTCGATGGCGGCGATGGTCTTCTCCTCCGAAAGGTGGGGGGGCAGGGGTAGCTGGACCAGGATGGCGTGGAAGCGGGGATCCCTATTAAGGGCTGAGATGTGTTCCAAGAGCTCCCCTTGGCTGATGGAGGCAGGGAGGTGGAAGGTCTCCGAATATATGCCCACTTCCTCTGCCGCCTCCCCCTTGGCTCGCACATAGGAGAGGGATGAGGGGTTATCCCCCACAAGGACGAAGGCCAGGCCAGGGACTAAGCCGCGGGCTTTGAGCCTCGCCGCCTTTTCCCTCACCTCCCGCCGCACTTGGGCGGCGATGGCGCGGCCATCGATGACCTGGGCACTCATGGCCCGGAGATGAGCTCCAGCAGTACGCCGTTGAACCCTTTGGGATGGGCGAAGCCGAACTGCACCTGGCCCAGCCGCCTGGGCTCGTTATCGATGACCGGTGCCCCTTTCTCCCGCAGCTCCCGCAGGGCCTGGGCGACGTCGTCCACCCGCAGGGAGAGCACCATGATGCCCTCACCGCGCCGGTCCAGGAACTTCTGCACCTCCGAGTCGGGGGAGGTGGGCTCCATAAGCTCGATGATGGTCTCCCCCAGCTGGAACTGGGCCACGTTGATCTTCTCCCCTTCCTCGTCCCGGTAGCGGTTGGTGACGTGGATGCCCAACATCTCCTCCCAGCGGCGCACCGCCTCCTCCAGGTTCCTCACCGCTATGGATATATGGTCCACGCGCTCCACCTTCATGGCCTCCTCCTTATGGCGTTTCCTTCAAGACCGGGCCAGGGCGGGCCCCTCCCTCAGCCGTCTTGTTGCCCGGTGGGGCCGCCTAGATTGTATGCCCTAAGGGTCAGGGGGGCAAGGGAGGCCCTCTTAGACCTTCTCGTGCTCCGTCCTGGCCACCTCGGTGCCGTCAGGGAGGCGCTCGATGCGGTAATCGCCAAAGATGTGGGGGGCCTCCTTCTGCATGATGCGCAGGATCTTTATGGCCACCTTCCTTATCTCGGGGTCGGCCCACTGGGAGCCCCGTAGCTCGATGAAGTGGCGCAGGGCCCTGGCATTGGCCGTGACGAAGATGATGGTCTCGGTGGCATTGGGCAGCACCGAGCGGGCCGCCTGGCGGGCCATCTTGCGCCGCAGCGTTCTGTCGGGGACGTCCTCGAATTTGTGGGATAGGATCTCCACCAGCTCCATGTAGGCCTGGCGGGCGGCCTCTATGGCCCTTGTCCACACCTGGTGGGCCCGCTCGTCCTCGGCGATGACGTCTGGCTCCACGAAGGAGGCGTCGGACTCGTCTACGTAGCGCTGGGAGAGCTGGGAGTATCCCCAGCCGGCGCGGTGGCGCACCAGCTCGTGGGAGAAGGAGCGGGAGACACCAGCGATGATGAAGTTCCAGACGGCGTGCTCCAGCACTGAGCCGTGGCGCTGGGATATGAGGTTGCCTATGTACTCAGCATTGGAGCGACGCCCCTTGCCGAAGGAGAGATAACATACCCTTCCCCCCGCCTCCACCAGCCGCTCCGCTCCCACCTCCGTGTCCGTCTGCCAGGAGAGGCCGTAGTCGCGGAGGAACCGCTCTATCTCCTGGTCGTCCACCTGCTGTCTGCCCACGAGATAGACTCTGGGCTCCCGTACGATCCTCATGGCCCTAGGCAACTCTATGTTACCACCTAGCGTCCCCCCTGGTCAGACCCTATCTGGGGTGCTGTGCACAAGTTGTCTACATCCGGGGCCGAGTCCTTACACCTCTTGCAAAGATCGGGTACTCTCTACAATGAAGTGGCGCCGTCAACCATCTGGGTGATTGCGCTGGAGCAGGGGGCCTGTCTTATGGCTAGGCGCCTGACGGACGGTGGCACGGGCGATGCGGCGGGGAGCGGCTCAGATGGTCACGCGTCAGCTGAGTTATGGTGCGGATGGGGCCCCGGGCATGAGATAGGCTGAAGGAGAGGTGACACATGCACTTGCAAGCAGCCCTAAGAGTTCGGTTGGTGGCCCTTAGCGCCCTTTGCGTGTGTCTCGTGGTGGGGGGCGGGCTCCTGGCTTGCCGGTCCGAGGGGGAGCCCGCCCGCCCCACGCCGACCCCCACGGCCACGCCACCGCAGGCGGCCCGCACCCCCAGCTTGGGGTTGCGTATGCGCCGTCCCACCCCCACGGCGGCGGTGGCCACCCCGACGCCCCCTTCGCCCTCGCCCACGCCGGCGCCCCGGCCGTCGACACCGCCCCCACCGCCTCCTCCGCCCGGCCCCGGCGGTGCCACCGCGCCAGCTCCTGGCCTAACGCTGCGGATGGCTATCCCGGTGGAAAACGTGATCACGATAGTTCCTGTGCCCGACGGACGTCTGGCCCTGTTCACGGTAAATGGCCAAACGGGCTTCTTGGACCTCCTCACTGGGAACATCGCCCAAGGCCTCACCGCCCCCGAGGCCATAGAGGACCTGGTCTTCTCGCCAGACGGCCGGGCCTTCGCCCTCCTCACTGCCTCAGGGGTCCGTGTCTGGGACATCTTAGAAGGGGCCACCCGCTTTGTGTTGACGCCAGAGCAGCGGGTGCGGCGCATCGCCTTCTCTCCCCAGGGCACCCTCTTGCTCGTAGGTGGGGTGTCGGTCCTGAGCGGTTATTTCGTGGAGACGGGGGAGGAGGCCTTCGCCTTTGACCTGATGGGGCCCGCTGACGAGTTCGTCATGATGCCCGACGAAGGGCTCATCTTCCAGATGACCTGGATGGCCCCCGACATACAGGTGTGGGACACGTACAGCGGGGAGTGGCGGGGCTCCATCCAGTTCGACCCCCTCACCGCCATGGCCCTATCGGCCGATGGCGTCCTCCTGGCCGTGGCCGAAAACGAGGTCCGCCCTAGCGAAGCAGCCTACAGAGGCGTGGCGCCCTTCCCCACCACCGTCACTATCTGGAAGACCACCGTCTGGCCAGAGGAGCAGGATGTGCGGCTGGATCTTCTCCAGAGGCTCCAGTTCGTCCCCGAGATGGAGCTGGGGAAGTTCCCCCTGCCCTTGCGAGAGCTGGCCTTCACCCCTGACGGCCGGCGCCTAGTGGGGCTGGCGGACTGGATCGGGGAGGGGGACATGAATGGGCGGCTCTACGTGTGGGATGTCGCCAGCGGGCGGATGATGGCGCAGGAGGTCTTGCCGCCGCGGCCCTGGCGGATGGCCCTGGTGGAGGGCGGCCGTGCTGTGGCCGTCCTCATCGGCGGCGGGCCTTTTGGCAGGGAGGTTCGCATCTACGAGATACCGTAACGGCGGCCCCGGGGTTGTGGCCCTCCTTCCCCGTCGGCTGCGCCGCAGGGTCAAAGCGGCCCGGTCTCGGCGCAAGGGCAACCTCGTCCTCACGCCTTTTTCCAGAGGCCGCTCTCTGTGACGCAGAGGCGCACGTTGTCTTTGGCCCGCGAGCCCGGGGCCCAGCAGGAGTCTGCACATGTGCTGTAATCAAGCTCATCCTGGTTCCAGCCCAGAACCATCTCCCAGGCGCCACATTTGACGGGCTCCCCTTCGGCCATGGTGTGGGCGTACACGAATTGCGGGTCCTGGAGGATGGGGTCGTCTCCTTGCGGGTCAAGAGAGATGCTGAAGCAATCTTCGGCAGGCTGCCATGAGTCGTCGCCATTCAGTTGCAGCAGGCGTAGGCGACCAAAGCCGTATCGCACCTCCCCACCGATCCAGACCTGGTCCAGTTCCTTTAGCGCGTATTTTAGCCCGTATGGGTCGATGTCGTTCTGCAGGAAGACGTAGCCCACGAAGGCAACCGGGGTAGCGGTATCGCGCCAGCGAGGAAGGACGTATTCTACCTCGCGAAGGGTACCCTCCGCAGCGGTATGGCTTACGGGGTCGATGGCTGTGGCGGGATAGGTGGATAGCAGCCTTCGGCGCAACTGCCAAACAGACAAACGGCATTTCCCATCCTCGCGTTGCCAATATAATCCCTGGCCCTCCTCGTACCGGGGGAGCCAAGCTAGCCACTGGCCATCCCCCGTCCGTTCAGCGGGATAGAGGTACGAGAACCGGGCTTGCTTCCGGAGTTTCTCCCCTGTGCCCGCGTAATCCGGTTGGGCCCCGGAAGCGGTCTGTCGCGCCAGCGCCGCCGTCAGAGCTCCCCACATCGTCCGGGCGGGGATGTAAAGGCGTGTGCGGTTGAGGAACCCCGCCGGAGCCAAGCCCACGTGAAGTGGTGACTCCAACCGCCAAATCCATCGATAGGCCTGCCACGCCATCGTACTATCCCTGTCCCATGGCTTTCAGGTGGAACCTCGCATACACGAGGACATTCCGCAGCAGTTCACGGGCAAAAAGTAGTGTATCAAGATCCCCAGCTGCACTCTTAGCAATATTCAAAGCATCATTCCCTTTTAGGTTTAGTTTCAGGGTTTCCAACAAAGGTCGTGTAAGGAATTATGTGTAGGAGTCTGTGTTTAATGGGGGGGCACGACC
>JAVVHA010000023.1 GCA_032249735.1 Dehalococcoidia bacterium
TGAGCGCTATGCCCCCCGGACACAGAGGTCTACACAAACTTCTTGACACAACCTCCCCAATAGCCGCTGGACGAAGCGGATGATGGCCTCGTTGCCCAAGAAGACTTGTTGCAAAAAGGCCTCCCATTGGGGCGCCTGGGCCTCGGGGTCATAGGCCACGGCGGTCTGGCGGGTGAAGCGGTAGTCGGGGGAGGGAGGGAGAAGCTGCCCCGTCGTCAGGTCGATGACACCGTTCTTGGCACACAAGAGGCCAGGGCGGGCATCGAAGTCCTGGGGCTCGGCCCTTAGCAGGTCCCGGGCCATGTGCAAAGCGTTCTCGGCCCGGGCCCTGGCCTGGGCAGCGATGGCCTGCCGGAGGAGGTCTCGCCGTCGCTCCAGGTCACGGGTGCCTATGGCCAACTCCAAGTAATGCTGACTCAGGGCCTCGGCGGCCAGGCGGGCGGCGGCGGCCCCGTCGGGGTCACGATGCCAAACTCCGTCACGGTAGACCATCCAACCCCAACTGGCCACCCAACATATGCGCCCCCGCAGCCGCTCGGCCACGATGCGGGCGTGGTTCAAGTCGGAAGCGGCCTCGGCCAACTCCCTCTCCAGCGGCTCAGCGAGCAGGGCGGCGGGGCTGCCGTTGCTGGGCAGGTTCGGATAAGGCGGGTAATTGACCATGCTCCTGGCGATGGCCTGCACCTCCCGCTCCGGCAGGGGCGGCTGGCAGCGGCGCTTATTCTCAAGCAGGAGGGCGGCCTCGATGGCGTCCACACCCAGCCCCGCCGAGCGTAGCCTCCCCGCCAGGCTAACCAAGTGAGTATGGCGCCGCCCCTCCGGAACCGGCTCACCGTCCCACTGCCACTCCCGCCCCCCATCGCTCCCCTCCCCTAGCAGCCAGGCAGGGAGGGGCGCCAGGGGCAGGTCGTCCAGCGACCGCCCCAGCTCCCACTCGTAGCGCTGGCCTGAGGGGTGGACGCTAGGTGGGGCCACCACGTAGCCCCCCGCGCCCTTCAAGTCCAGCCCTGGGGCCACCTTGCGGGTGCGGATGGTCGCACCCGGGGGGAGGGCGAAGTAGTAGTGCTGGCCGCCCCCGCCGGTGATGACACTTGGTGTGTCGGGCAAGGGACCATGGCGGGCCTCCAGGTCCCGCAGCGATTCGTCGCCGCCATTGCGAGGGTCCACGTCCAGGACGACGACGCCCGAGGGGGAGCCGGTGGCGATGGCGACGTTGGCCTCGGGCCAGCGGCGCCACCACTCAGCGATGGCCTCAGGGTCGGTGGTGGCGTCCCGGAAGCCATGGGCGGTCAGCGGCTCTTTTCCGCAGGGCCGGAGGGGGAAGACAGCCCAGCCCTTGGCGGCGTAGGTGGTGGCAGCGGCGACCAGTGTGTTACCCTTAAAGCCGGGACCTAGGTCGGCTCCGCTGCCTGCGCCCCCGCCGCCTCCCCCAGGCTGGTGGGGGCCTCCTCTTTCAGGACGCATCGCTCTCCCCCCTTCCCGCCTCCAGCTCCGCCAGGGCAGCGCGGAGGCGTTCCTCCAGCTCGGGGGGAAGAGCTGGCTTGCGTAGATAGCCGCCACCACGGGCCCATCGCCAGAGCACGGAATAAGGGACGGCGTAGCGTCTCGCTATTTCAGCGATGGTGATGCGGTCAGCCATTTTATGCCTCCTTCCTTTGGCCGACCGCAGGCGGGGGGCGTGCCGCCGGACAGGTGCTAGCAGGCCCGTGACCAGGCTTGACAGCCTGCCGGCGTAGGCTATATCCTGGGAGCGAAACGAGGGATGATGATGATGAACGTCCCTCGTCCCTCGTTTCCCTCGCCTGGCCGCCCCCCGCCTGGGGCGGCCCTTTTATTTTTCTGCTTGCCTACTTCTACATTTTGACGGGCGGTGGCGAATTATGCAAGTCTCAATGGTAGGCTTTACCCACAGGCTGTGCACATCTCACAGCCCCAAGGGGCTGGTCACCCTCCTGCGCCCTTTGCCCGTTTGAGCCCAGGAAGCGCCTCACGCACCCAGCGCCCGGTCCACCAGCTCCGCCACCTTCTTGTCCATCTCTGTGATGGGATAGGCGTAGATGTTCAAAGTTGTAGATACATGGCTGTGCCCCATCCTTTTTTGCAAGCTCTTCAGGTCCGCCCCTGATGCGACCAACGAGGAGACGTGGGCACGGCGCAAAAAGCGAACGGGTTTTGGGGGCACCCCTGCCTTCTCACACAACCCCCGCATGGCTTGGCTCAGCTGCTTGGTGGAGGGTGGTTTTTCTGCCCAGAAGAGATGGACGCTATTTCGGGGCAGCCTTCTTAGCAACGCCACGGCCGAAGCGGGGAGGGCCACCACCCTCTCCCCCGCTTTGGTCTTGGGCTTGCCGATGTGCCAGGTGCTCCCCGCCCAAATGAGGTTTCTTTTGACGGCCAGGGTGGCTGACCTCAGGTCGACGTCCTCCCACCGCAGCCCCAGCGCCTCCCCAGGCCTCAATCCCGTCAAGAGCAAGAATCCCAACAAGATGGCCAAGGGTCTTGTGTCCTCCATGCAGGTTCGCAAGAAGTTTTTCATGTCCTGCAACGACCAGTCCCCGCCCTCCTGCCTCTCGTGCCTAGGCCTGGGCGCCTGGGTCACGGGGTTGGCTCCCAAGAGCCCCAGCCGCACCGCCTCCCCCAGGCAGGCGGACAGGGCCCCGTAGGCCAGCTGCAAAAACCTAGTGCCCCTACCATCACGACGCAGTCGCTCCAGGGCCTCGTGCACGTGCCAGGAGGAGAGCCTGTCCAAACGCATCTTGCCCAGAACGGGCAGGAGGGCACGCATGGCATCCTGGTAGGTCTGGAGCGTCTTAGGCCTGACCCTGCCCCGACACCCCTCCAGCCATCGCTCGGCGAAGTCCTGGAGGGTGAGCCTCTGGGGTGGGGTGAGCTGGCCCCGCCGGTGCCGCTCCAGGAGGGCCAGGAGCTTCTGCCGGCACTCGGCCCTGGTGGGGGCATAGACGTAATAGCGGCGTCCCGAGAGCATGATGGCGCCCTCCCAGGTGCCGCCCCGGCGCCGGAGGGAGCCCTCGTGATTGCCCCTGCGCCTCCCCATGCCGCAGTCGTGCCGCAGTTATGCCGCAGTTGGGGAGGCTAGGGCCGGCTAACTTCCGTATCTGATTCCTGGCGCCCCCGGCAGGACTCGAACCCGCAGCCTCCTGGTCCGAAGCCAGGCGCTCTGTCCATTGAGCTACGGGGGCGCCTCTTTGTAGCATATCACGCCTCCCCTCGCCCAGAAAGGCCCCCGTTGTCCCCCTCTTGGCCCTGTGGTCAAATATCTCGTGGAGACGCACGCCCATGGCTGCTGAACGGGAGCCCACCGCCTTGGCCCAGAGGGTGGAGGAGCTCCTGGGCGACCAGACCGCCCAGGTGGAGCAGATAAGCTCCATCCTCTCCTCCTTGCACCCCGCCGACCAGGTGGACCTGTGGCTTCGCCTCCCCCACCCTAAGAGGGAGGCCATGCTGGCCCTCATGTCCGCTGAGGAGCTGGCCTCCTTCCTGCAACATATGCCTGAAGAGGAGCGGGAGGAGTTGGTCCAGCGCATGCCCCGCGAGACCCTGGCCCGCGTCCTGGACCACATGGAGACGGACGAGGCAGCAGACATCATCCGCTCCCTTCCCCCCGCCGACGCCTCCCGCGTGCTGGCCAACATGCGCACCGCCGTCCAGGTGGCCCCCCTGCTGCAACAGGCCGAGGGCACCGCCGGCAGCCTCATGACTAAGGGCTACCTGGCCCTCCACCCCGACATGACGGTGCGGGAGGCCATCAACTTCATGCGCCTCTACAGGCCCTTCGCCGACGAGGCCTATTACCTCTACGTCCTGGACGGCGCCAACCACCTGCAGGGGGTGGTCAACCTCCGCCAGATCGTCATCGCCGACCCCGATACCCCCGTCTCCGAGCTCATGACCACCGACCTCATCACCGTCCCCCCAGGGGCCGACCAGGAGGAGGTAGCCCGCCTCATCCGCCGCTATCGCCTGCGCGCCCTGCCAGTGGTGGACGCCGATGGCACCCTCCTAGGCATCGTCACCGCCGACGACGTCATCGACGTCATCACCGAGGAGGACACCGAGGACATGTTCCGTATGGCGGGCGTGGGGGTGGAGGAACGGGCCCTGAGCCCCCTCAAGGACTCCCTTCGCCGGCGCATGCCCCACCTGCTGGTGAACCTCATCACCGCCTTCGTATCCGGCCTTACCGTTAGCCTTTTCGAGGGGACGGTGGCCAAGGCGGCAGCCCTGGCCGTGTTCATGCCCATTATCGCCGGCCATGGCGGCAACACCGGCACCCAAGTGGCCACCATCGTGGTGCGGGCCCTGGCCCTGGGGGAGGTGAGTCCAGCTCACACCTTGCGCCTCATCTTCAAGGAGATAGCCTTCGGGATGGTGCATGGAGCGATAGCCGGCCTCCTCACCAGCGCCCTGGCCATGGCCCTTTACCAGAACATCTGGCTGGCGACGGTGGTGTTCGGAGCCATGGTGGGCAACGTGGTGGTGGCCGGCATCACAGGGGTGACCATCCCCATGCTCCTCAGGATCCTACGCATGGACCCCGCCCTGGCCTCCTCCATCTGGCTTACTACCTTCACCGATGTGATGGGCTTCCTAATGCTCCTAGGGGCGGGAACAGTGCTAGTGGGAAAGCTCACCTAGTGGGGTGGACGGCGGGATTCGAACCCGCGATCTCCAGGGCCACAGCCTGGCGCCTTTACCGCTTGGCCACGTCCACCACACAAGAGCCCCCAAACTACGGCTGGGGGCCACCACCAGGGAGTCTACCTCCCTATCAATGGGAAGTCAAGCCACCTTCCTATAAGAAGGCCCCACTCCCGCCCAGCCTAGACAGCACAAAGGCCCCGGATTGCCTTGACATTGGCCAAGGCCAATTGTAGAATCTGCCACGAATGTCACAAACAGGATTCCATCGAGGGAGGGAATAGCCCGTGGCGGAGGTAATCGTCGGACCCAACGAGAGCCTAGACCAAGCCCTTAAGAGGTTCAACAAACTGGTGCAACAGTTGGGCATCCTCGCTGAAGCCCGCCGCCGCGAGCACTACGAGCCCCCCAGCGTCAAACGCAAGAAGAAGGCCGCCGCCAAGCTCCGCAAGAGCCTCAAAAACTCCCAACGGGCGAGAAGGGGTTGATGTTTTGCCATCCCTCAAGGAGCAGCTAGCGGAGGACCTCAAAGAAGCCATTCGCCAGCGGGATGAGGCGCGCAAGACGGCCATCCGCATGCTCACCTGGGCCATAAAGAACGCCGAGGTGGAGAAAGGGCGCCCTCTGGAGGACCATGAGGTCCTCTCCCTGGTGCAGAAGGAGATACGCCGCCGCCTGGAGAGCATAGAGCAGTTCCGCAAGGGGAACCGGCCAGACTTGGTGGAGAAGGAAGAAGCGGAGCTAAAGGTCCTCCAGGCCTACCTCCCGCCACCCATGACCCGGGAGGAGGTGGCGGAGGTAGCGCGTCAGGTCATGGCCGAGGTGGGAGCCAGAAGCCCCAGGGACAAGGGCAAGGTGATGCCCATCCTCATCCAGCGGTTGGCGGGCCGTGCCGACGGCCGCCTCATCAACGAGGTGGTGAGCGAGCTGCTAGCCGGCCAGGGCTAGGTTCCACCAACGCCCCCTGCCTGTTATCATGGCCGTTGCCGACGTCATGGCCACACGGCGTGTTGAGGCCTTTAGTCCGCGCTGGGCCCTAGCCCTGGGGATAGTCTTGACCGCCGTCCTAGCCCTGATGATGGCCCCTGCCTTCCCTGGGGGAGGTGGCCTGGCCCGAGGGGAAGGGGACACTATCTCGCCACGGGAGGTAGGGGCAGCAGTGGTGGCCTCCATCTTGGCCGGGGCGGCGGTGGCCACCCATCTGGCCCTCCTGCGCCCTAGGGGGCTGGCGGGCCCCTGGCGCCCCCTCCTCTTGGCGGCCCTGGTGGCGGCCGGGGCGGCCATGGCCAAGGCGTCCCTCTCCCTCACCCTCCCCGACAGCGACGGCCTCTTCCTGCGTTACATGGTGCCCATGGCCGCCATCCCCATGCTGGTGACCGCCCTGTTGGACACGGCGGCGGCGTTGATGACGGTGACCATCCTGGCTGCCCTGGCGGCCGTAGCTGCCCTGCAGGTGGACGCCGTCAGGGTGCAGGGGGGGACGGCCTTGGGGATGGAGGTGGCTATGGTCTACCTGGCAGGGGGTATGGCCGGCGTCCTCGCCCTGCAAAGGGCAGATCGCCTCGGCCGGTATATCTGGGCAGGTCTCCTGGTCTGGGCAGCATCCCTGCTGGCCCTCCTGGCCATATGGATGCTGGAGGAGGGCCGTCGTGGCGGGGACATCCCCTGGATGGTGGCCACCACCTTTCTGGGCGGGGCGCTATCCACCGTAGCCACCGTGGGGGCCATGGTGGTCATAGGTTACGTCTTCGGCATGCTCACCCCCTTCCAGCTCATGGAGCTGGCCCAGAGCGACCACCCCCTCCTGCGCCGACTGCAGGAGCGGGCCCCAGGCACCTACCACCACAGCCTGGTGGTGAGCGACTTGGCGGAGAGGGCGGCCAAGGCAGTAGGGGCCGACCCTCTCCTGGTGCGGGCAGGCTGCCTCTTCCACGACGTGGGCAAGCTAGTAAACCCATCCTACTACGTGGAGAACCAAGTGGCGGGCGAGAACCCCCATGACTCCCTCCCCCCTGAGGAGAGCGCCCGTCTCATTGTCCAACACGTCATCGCCGGCCTGGAGCTGGCCCGTCGCTACCGCCTCCCACCCAGGGTCCGGGCCTTCATCGCCGAGCATCACGGCACCCGCCTGGTGACCTACTTCTACCGCAAGGCCGTGGCCCAGGGGCTGGAGCCCGAGCCCGACCGCTTCCGCTATCCGGGGCCCAAACCTCGCTCTAAGGAGACGGCCATCGCCATGCTGGCCGACTCAGTGGAGGCAGTGGTGAGGGCGGCCCACGACCACTCCCCTGAGCATATGGACGAGCTAGTGGACAGCGTCATCCGCGAGCGGGTGGCCGAGGGCCAGCTGGACGATTGTGACCTCACCCTGCGGGACGTGAAGCTCATCGCTGAGGCCTTCAAGGCCACCCTGCGGGGCGTTCATCATCCCCGCATCCAGTACCCCGAACCTACAGAGGCCGAGCTGCGGCTCCAGCGGGGGCCCCTAGGGCCCCAAGAGCCCTAGCCCCGCCCCTCCCAATAGCGCATGAACCGGGCCAGGGCGACGATGGCCCTGTCCACCGAGGGGAATATGGCCATGCCTGCGGCCACCATCTCCCTCCTCACCTCCTGCAGCAGGCGCCACTGCCACTCCTCCTCATAGTCCGCCGGGTGGACCACCACCGCCACGGGCTTGCTGGTGTGGGAGGCCACCGCCATGAAGCGTTGAGCCACCCGGCGCAGGATGGCCTCGGCGTTGGGACGGCCCAAGGCCCATGGCTCCCCCAGGATGGCGATGAGGGCATCATATTCCGGGTCCTCGGCCATAAGGGCCAAGATCTCCGCCCCGCCTACGCCACTGCCGGCCAAGATGGACTGGTCCACCGGGTTGGTGACCCACCCGGCCAGCTCCGGGGCCTTAAGGGCGATGTGCTCCTGGATGCGTGGGGTGAGGGGAGGCGTGGCAAGCCCCTCCTCCTCACTCCGGTCGGCTGCCAGCACCGACCTGCCACCTCCCCCGCCCACCACGCCGATGCGGCCACCACGGGCCGGCGGCAGACGAGCGAAGGCGATGAGGAGGTCCATGAGCTCCTCCGTGCTCCTGACGGGGATGGCCCCCGCCTGACGTACCGCCGCCTCCCACACGGCGTAGGATCCGGCCAGGGCAGCTGTATGGGAGGAGGCCGCCCTCCCTCCCCCTTGCGTCCTCCCACCCTTAAGGAGCACCGTGGGTTTGGCCTGAGCCGCCTCGCGGAGGGCGGAGAGGAAACGCCGCCCGTCCTTCACCCCCTCGATGTAGGCGCCAATGACCTTCGTCTGCGGGTCGTGAGCGAAGTAACGCAGGAAATCGCACTCGTCCAGGTCCAGGCCATTGCCATAGCTGATGGCCTTACTGAAGTAAAGCCCCCGCACCCTCCCCTGGTAGTTGAGCTCAAAGAGGAGGTTGCCACTCTGCGATAAGAAGCCTATCCCGCCGGCAGGGGCGATCATGTCCGGCCGAAAGGTGATGCCTTCCTCAGGGTGATGAAGGCCCAGGCAGTTGGGGCCGATGATACGCACCCCTATCTGCTGCGCCCGGGCCAGGAGTTCCCGCTCCAACCTGCGCCCCTCCTCCCGTCCCGTCTCCGAGAAGCGGGCGGTGAATAGCTGCAGAGCCTTGACCCCCTTCCGCCCACACTCCTCCAGCAGTGGCAGGACGGCGGTGTTGGGGATACAGGAGATGACATACTCCACAGGGCCCGGCACCGCCTCCAGATTGGGGTATGCCTGCCAGCCCAAGAGCTCGTCTAGGCGGGGGTTGACAGGATATATCTGGCCCCTATACCCATACTGCACCAGCGAGAGGACGTAATCGTACCCCGCGCTATCCCTATTGGCCGATGCCCCCACTACGGCGATGGAGCGGGGGCGGAAGATGGCCTCCAGTTCCTCGAAGGTCCCCATCCTCAGGCCCAGGTTAACGGGCAGGTGGCGTTTTGGGAAGGCGGCCCATGTGATAACGTGGTTCGTGGAGATGCGGTTCGCCGTAGTGGTCTTCCCAGGCACCTGGAGCGACTACGACTGCCACTACGTCCTCACCGAGATACTAGGCCAGGAGGCGGAGCTGGTCTGGCACCGGGAGCGGGACCTCTCGTCCTTCGATTGCGTCGTCCTCCCTGGCGGCTTCTCGTATGGCGACTACCTGCGGCCAGGGGCCATAGCCCGTTTCTCCCCGGTGATGGAGGCAGTCATGCGCCATGCCCAGGCTGGCAAGCCCATCATCGGCATCTGCAATGGGTTCCAGATCTTGTGCGAGGCAGGGCTCCTGCCCGGCGCCCTTCTGCGTAACGCCCATCTGGAGTACCGGTGCCAGTGGGTGCACCTGCGGGTGGAGAACCCGTACACCCCCTTTACCTGCGCCTGCCGGCAAGGGCAGGTGCTGCGCATGCCCATCTCCCATGGCGAAGGGCGCTACTATGCCGACCCCGAGACCCTAACGGTGCTCCAGGCCGAGGGGAGGGTGACCTTCCGCTACTGCACTTCAGAAGGAGAGGTGACGGAGGAGGCCAACCCCAACGGCAGCCTCCACAACATCGCCGGCATTGTCAACGAGAGGGGCAACGTGCTAGGGATGATGCCCCACCCTGAGCGGGCCTGTGAGGCCCTGCTGGGGGGCGAGGACGGGCTCTATATCTGGCGCTCCATCATCCAGTGGGCCAAGGGGTAGCCTCCCCAAGGGACACCATGGCAGGGAGCATCCCCTTTAAGACCACTGCAGGTAAGATAGAGGGGGACATCCTTACCGTGGGGGCATGACAAGGCCGTGGCCCTGGACCGACGCCTCTTAGAGACCATCGCCCTTACGGAGGCGGAGTATGAACTCATCGTCCGCCGCCTAGGCCGCTCCCCCAATGAGGTGGAGTTGGGCATGTTCGGCGCCCTATGGAGCGAGCACTGTGGCTATAAGCATTCCAAGAACCTATTGCGGCGCCTCCCCTCCCAGGCCCCGTGGGTGGTGGTGCGCCCTGGGGAGGAGAACGCAGGGGTGGTCTCGGTGGGGCAGGGGTGGTGTGCCGCCCTGAAGGTGGAGTCCCACAACCATCCCTCAGCCATCGAGCCCTACCAGGGGGCGGCCACTGGCGTGGGGGGGATCGTGCGTGACATCCTGGCCATGGGGGCCAGGCCCATAGCCATCCTGGACTCCCTGCGCTTCGGGCCCCTCTCCCATCCCCACCATCGCTACCTCTTCACCGGGGTAGTGGGGGGCATCGGCGGCTATGGCAACTGCCTGGGCATTCCCACCGTCGGGGGCGAGATCTATTTTGAGGAGCCCTATGGCCTCAACCCTTTGGTCAACGCCATGTGCCTGGGCATCGTGCCCGCCGAGAGGCTCATGCGGGCCCGCGCCGAGGGGGAGGGCAACATCCTCATGCTGGTGGGGGCGGATACGGGGCGCGACGGCATCCACGGCGCCTCGGGCCTGGCATCTCGCACCGACCCCTCCGCCCGGTTCGAGGAGATGCGGCCGGCGGTTCAGGTGGGCAACCCCTTCTTGGAGAAGCTGCTAATGGAGGCCTGCCTGGACCTGGCCTGGAACCACCCACAATGGGTGGTGGGCATCCAAGACCTGGGGGCAGCCGGCCTCACCGCCGCCTGCGTGGAGGCGGCCGCTAGGGCCGGCCAAGGCGTCGTGGTGGACATCGACCGCGTCCCCAGACGGGAGGAGGGCATGACCCCCTACGAGGTGATGCTCTCCGAGTCCCAGGAGCGCATGCTCATCATCGTCCGGCGTGGGCACGAGGAGCATGTGGCCCGCCTTATGGAGCGATGGGAGGTGCCTTGGGCCATCATTGGCCAGGTGACGGGCGATGGCCTGGTACGCGTGCGCCAGGGGGCAACAGAGGTGGCCTGCCTGCCTGTGCGCCTCCTCACCGACCCCCCTGTATACGAAGGTCGCGGGGAGATGCCCCCCGAGGTGGAAAGGGCGCGGGCTGTTGACATGGGCGCCCTCCCCATCCCTCACGACCCCTCCGGGACCTTGCTAAAGCTCTTGGCCAGCCATAACATCTGTTCCCGCCGCTGGGTCTACCGCCAGTATGACCAGTCGGTGCTGGCCAACACTGTAGTGGAGGCGGGAGCAGACGCTGCTGTCCTACGCATCAAGGGCACCCCTCTCGCCTTGGCCGTCACCACCGATGGCAACGGCCGCTACTGCTATCTCGACCCCTACATGGGTGGGGCTATGGCCGTGGCCGAGGCCGCCCGCAACGTGGTCTGCCTGGGGGCCATCCCCCTGGCCATCACCGATGGCCTCAACTTCGGCGACCCAGAGCGCCCCCACGTCTACTGGCATATGGAGGGGGTGGTGGAGGGGATGGCCACTGCCTGCCGCGCCCTGGGCATCCCAGTGGTCTCTGGCAACGTGAGCCTCTACAACGAGACAGCCGGCCGCCCCGTGTACCCCACGCCGGTGGTGGGTCTTGTGGGCCTCATCGACGATGTCTACCGTGTACCCCGCCCTGGCTCGGCCCGCCCCGGCGACGAGGTCTACCTCCTGGGCCCGGGGACGGCCCTTCCCCCTGAGGCCCTGGCTGGCAGCGAGCTGCTGGCCATCATGGGCCGCTCCCCCGGCGGCCGCCCCCACATCGACCTGGACCTGGAGGGGCGGGTGCAGCGGGCGGCCCTAGCGGCCATGAAGGAGGGGCTTGTGCGCACGGCCCACGACTGCTCCGAGGGAGGGCTAGCGGTGGCCCTGGCCGAGCTATGTCTGCGGGAGGGACTGGGTCTGGATGCCCCCCAGGTGGAGCTGGGCGCCCATCCCCATGCCTCCCTCTTCGGGGAGGCGCCGTCGCGCATCCTCCTGGTGACGCCACCTGGAGCGGGAGAGAGGCTAGCCGCCCTGGCCCAGGCCATGGGGGTCCCCCTGGCCATGCTCGGGCGCCTCGGGGGGCGGGGGTTCAGGTTGGGGCCCATCGCCCTATCCTTAGAAGCCCTGGCCCAAGCCTACGAAGGAGCCCTGGAGAGGGCGCTAGCCTCCCCTGGGTCTGCCACTTGACCTAGGTATGTGAGTGTGCTAAAAAGATGACGTCAACGTGAAGGGAGGTGGGCCTTGGCACAGGCACAGTCCGCTCAGGAGAAGAAGGTCAAGCCCCTAGTGCCCTTCCTGCGCATCCCCGATAACTGGCCGGAAGAGCCAGCTTATCTCTTCGGCTCCCGTTGCAAGGTATGCGGAGCCATCTTCCTAGGGGAGCGCTATGCCTGCGGGCGCTGCGGGGCTGTGGGGGAGCTGGAGGAGGTGAGGCTCTCGGACGAAGGCGAGATATACGTCTTCACCGTGATCCACCAGAGCTTCCCTGGCATCGAGACCCCCTACATCGCCGCCATCATCGACTTGCCAGAAGGGGTCTCGGTGCGGGCCAACGTCTATGGCCTGGACCCCAACAACCCCGGCCCTCACTGGTTCGGCAAAAAGGTGAGGATGAGGGCGGAGAAGATCCGCGTAGACCGGGAGGGCAACGACGTCGTCGCCCCCAAGTTCTACGTGGTGGAGTAAAAATAGCGCAAGGAGGGAGAGGAGATGCGCGACGTAGCAGTAGTGGGCGTGGATATGGTCAAGTTCGGCCGCTATGCCGACAAGGACGTGGTTCGTCTGGCCAGCGAGGCGGCCGTGGGGGCTATGCGGGATGCCGGCATCACCATCAAGGACGTGCAGGTGGTGGTGTGCGGCAACCTCTATCAGGCCAATGGCATGGTGGGCCAGCGCATCATGAAGGAGATAGGGGCCACGGGCGCCCCGGTCATCAACGTGGCCAACGCCTGCGCCACCGGCTCCACCGCCTTCCGGGAGGCCTACCTGGCGGTGGCCTCCGGGGCCTATGACATCGCCCTGGCCATCGGCTGCGAGCAGATGGGCAAGATGGGGCTCTTGGGCGGCGGCGGTGGCGGCGACCCCGCCTATAACCCCGAGGGGATCATGGGCACCAACCTCATGCCCGGCGTCTTCGCCATGACGGGCGTGGAGCACATGCGCAAGTACGGCACCACCATCGAGCAGTTCGCCAAGGTGGCCGTCAAGAACCACAAGCACTCCACCCTCAACCCCTACGCTCAGTATCAGGTGGAGACGCCCCTGGAGATGGTCCTGAGCGCCCGCATGATCGCCTGGCCCAACACCCTCTACATGTGCTGCCCCACCGGCGATGGGGCAGCGGCCGCTGTCCTCATGTCGGCTGAGAAGGCCCGTCAGTACACCACCAAGCCAGTGTGGGTGGCCGCCTCCGTCCTCACCTCCGACCCCTGGACGGAGCGTAACCCCAACATGTGGGACGTCAACACCCTCACCCGCATGGCCGCCAAGCAGGCCTACGAGATGGCAGGCATCGGGCCTGAGGACCTGAGCATGGTGGAGCTGCACGACTGCTTCGCCACCGCCGAGCTGGTCCACTACGAGAACCTCATGCTGGTGCCCGAAGGGGAGGCGGGCCGCTGGATCGACGAGGGCGGCCCCTACCACCCCAACCTAGGGGGTAAGCTGCCCGTCAACGTCTCGGGCGGCCTCCTGTCCAAGGGGCATCCCCTGGGGGCCACTGGCGTGGCCAACATCGTGGAGATCGTGTGGCACCTGCGGGGCCAGGCTGGGGAGCGCCAGGTCCCCAACGCCAAGACGGGCCTGGCCCACGTCATCGGCCTTGGCTCCGCCTGCACCATCCACATCCTCAAGATCTAAGGCCGAGGCCGCTGCAGTGGTGGGGGCCTGCCCACTGGGCAGGCCCCCATTGCATCTAGGGGCGCCTCGGCTTAAGATAAGCTCAGAAGCATTAGCGGCTGACCAGGAGCTGGGCCATGGCCGAGCCCTTTGATGACTACTTGGACCTCATAGAGGCAGCGCGGGAGCTGGGCATTCACCCCCAAAGCCTACGGCGGCTTATCAAACAGAAGAAGGTGCCCGCGGTGCTCTTTGCCGGCAAATACCTCATCCGGCGCGACCATCTGCAGATGTTCAAGACCACCTATGACCCGCGGCCGGGGCGCAAGCCCGTGCGCCGTCTCCTCTAGCGCGGGGGCTTGATCTGCACGTCCTTGCTGTTGATGTCCTTGATGCGGAACATTATCTTCATGGCCACAGGCTCCCCTTCCTCAGTGCGGCCCCGGGCATCCAGGGAGAAGAAGATGGGCATGCCTGTCTCCTCGGCAACCCATATCTCCCCATTCACCTGAGCATCCTCCATTTGGGCCTGGAGAGCCTCATCAGTGAGGCGGTAACGGCGCACCGCGAGGCCGTCCTGCTTTCCCCCCTCCCAGGGGAGGTCGGCCAACACCTCCTCCAGACCTCCCGCAAACTCACGGCACACGTCCTGAATATCAAGGAGAGGAATGGTAGCGGGCCCCTCTTCCCAGGAGCCGCCGTCCGTGCGTTGCCATTCGCGGTCGCCCACCTTCACATACTCCATGCGGCTGTCGCCTATGCGTACGGTCATACGGTGGTTATTGGGAGCAGCAAACTCTCCCTGGATCTCCGTGTCCTGTAACGCCCCCAGGAGTAGCATGCCCAGCTCCTCTATGCCCGACTCAGGGGTGGGCAGGACGCTGCCGGGAAAATCGAGGCGCATGGACAGGGTATAGCGGAAGCTTTTCAGGTCCTGGACAGCGTCACAGGACAAGGCCAGGCCCTTGTCATTCCGGGCGGGGGAGGCCGACCTCTGGGACTGCGAGGGAGCCTCCTCGCCACCACCGCCGCAGGCGGCCATGAGAAGGGCCAAGAGCACTCCTACGGCCCACAACCAACGCATGCCCGCACCTCCTGGCCGCCAGTAGGGCTCAAAGCGCTTCCTCCTGGCGGCGCCGATGGATGTAATCAATGCTTTTATGATACCACTCGCTTTCGATCTTCCCAGCGGCCATCAGGTAGTTGAGGATCTGCTCCAGGGTGAGGATGGGGATGAGGTTGAGCCCGTAATGATGGAGGCGCTCCTTGGCGCCCTCGCCCCTGTCCACCAGCACCACCACGTCCCGCACCCGCAGGCCAGCGTTGATGTGCAGCCAGGCTGCTGTGTCGATGATGTTGGTGCCGCTGGTCACCAGGTCGTCGATGAGCAGGACCGTCTCGCCCGGCTGATAGATGCCCTCCAGGAAGGGCTCAGGGGCGTCCTTGCCCTTGGCGGGATGGATGAACACTAGGGGCATCTTGCTCACCAATGAGAAGGCCAAGGCCAACTGCAGACCACCAAAGGGGATGCCGCACACCCGCTGGAAGGGCAGGATATGAGGACGCGCCATGGCCTGGAGGGTGCGCACCATCTCCCACATCACCTTGGCCGTGCGCCAAAGGGCCCGGGGGTGGCTGCTCAGAAGGCGGAGGTTCACATACACCGGGGAGTGAAGGGTGGTGCGCCCCAAGGTGAAGTCGCCAAACTGGATAGCCCCAAGGTCCCAGAGGACCTTGGCCAGCCAAAGGTTCCCAGGGTCACGTCGATACGGCATCTTCAGACGAGGAGGCCCAGAGACCACATCTCGCAAGACCTACTGCTGGGGGCTGACGGGGCGACGACGCTGGTCGGGCTCCTGCCCCGTGAGAAAGCGGGGGCGGTAAGAGGGCTCCCTGCCCAGGATCTGGTCGATGTGCATGCGGTCATGCCTGTAATAAGAGCGCAGCCACTGCATGACGGTGAGGGTTCCGAAGAGGGAATTGGTGGCCGTGCGGTCGTAGTCCTCGGGGCGGAGGCGGGCCATGAGCTCCAGGGTCTTCTGGCGCTGGCGCCGCATCTCCTGCAGGAGCTCCTCCTTGCTGGCCTCGTTGGCCCTCTCCACAGGTATGGCCACCGGCTCGCCACGGATCCCGTCCACGTTGGGATTGTCCTCTACCAGAGCCCGCTCCACCCAGGCCCGATAGGCGGCCTCCATTTCACACAGATGGGCCATCTGCTCCTTGGCAGTCCACTCCCCGGGCTTGGGGGAGCGGCTCAACTCCTCATCAGACATGGACTCCAGAAGGGAGAGGAGGCGCCCCCTCTCTTCCTCCATCTTCCGCCAAAGCTCCCGTATGCTCTCCTCATCGGCCATGGCGCACCCTCCTTCTGCCCATGATAACGCCCCTGGCGCAGGTGGTAAACTCGATTTTCCGCCTGATTTACGTTACAATACTTCTATGAACGTCAGCGCACGGGAGGGCGAGATGGAGATGGCTGTGAAGAACCCCCAGGAGCCCTTCACTCGCATCACGGCGGAAGAGGCGGCGGAGATGATGGGCCGCCAGGATGTCGTGTTCATCGACGTGCGGGAGCCCCACGAGTACCAGCGGGGGCATGTGCCGGGGGCCAAGCTCATCCCTGTCAACTCCCTGTTCGCCCGCCGGGAAGAGCTGCCTAAAGACAAGGAGATCGTCTTTGTGTGCGCTGTAGGGCAGCGTAGCGCCCTGGCCTGCGAGATGGCAGCCGCCGCCGGCCTCACCCGCATCTATAACCTAGAGGGCGGCACCGAGGCCTGGATCAAGGCCGGCCTCCCCATCGAGAAGTAGCCAGCCCATGGCCATCACCGTCATCCTGTTCGATCTGGACGAGACCCTCTTGCGCACTGGGGGGGCCGGGGTCTTGGCCATGAACCGCGCCTTCCAGGAGCTGTTCGGCATACCCCAGGCCCTGGACGGCATCCCCTACGCTGGGCGCCTGGACCCCCAGATCGTGGCCGATGCCCTGGCCCATCACGGCATCCAGGGCGACAGGGAGGCCATCATGGCCGCTTTCAAAGAGCGCTACCTCCACCACCTGCAGCAGACCCTCTGGGAGCGGGAGGGGCACGTCATGCCAGGCATCCCCCAGCTCTTGGCCGCCCTGCGAGAGCAGGCGGAGGTAGAGGTGGGGCTGGCCACCGGCAACTTCCGCCAAGCAGCTTGGCTCAAGCTCCAGCGGTATGGTCTGGAGGGCTTCTTCCGAGAAGGGGCCTTCGGGGAGGACGCCTGGGAGCGGGCCCAATTGGTGGCTCTGGCCGCCCGGCGCGTGGCTGGCCCCCGCCGGTGGCGAAGGGTCCTGGTGGTGGGCGACACCCCCCTAGATGTGGCTGCGGCCCTGGCAAGAGGCTTCGTCCCCGTGGGGGTGGCCACCGGCCGCTATGGGGAGGCGGAGCTGAGGGCCGCGGGGGCCCACATCACCTTCCCTCACCTGGGCGACTGGCAGCAGGCCCTCGAGGCCCTTCTGAGCTAGGGGCGGTGAAAGGCAGCGATGGCCTCCGCCACCTGAGGGATGCCCACCACCCCCTGCGCCAATAAGGACTCTAGGAACTGGCTGCGGGCCCTTAACTCCTCCTCTAGCTTTCCTTCATCGAGCCCCGCCCACGACAGGAAGGCCCGCCGGGCCTCACCGTCCTCGGCCACCTGAAAGGTGTCCTCCTCTGGACACCACCTGGCCAGCTGCAGGACGCGGTATCCCTGGTCCTCCTGCTGGATGAAGGCCACCTCCCGCACCCGCCGCACCAGCGCCCTGCCTTGCCCACGTCCCACATATAGGGTGATCACCAGGTCCAGGGAGGCCAGATGAGAGGTGGGTATGCCTAGCTCTGCCAGCTGGTCCAGCACCTCTTCCACCGTGTCGGCGTGCATGGTGGAGGCCAGGGAGTAGCCTTGGGCCATGAGCTCAAAGACCTTCCGCGCATAGGGCCCCCATGTGTACACCGGCAGGTGGTCTGAGAGCTCGTTGACCAGTATGTAGGTGGGGCCATGGGGGCTGAGAGGCGGTAGAGAAAACGTCTCGCCCACCCCGCGCGTGAAGTATCCCACTGTCTCTGGCGGCGTGAAGGCCAATAGGGCAGTGAGGGTGACCGTCTTGCCCGCCCCGGGGGGGCTAGAGGCCACGATGACCGATGCCCCCCTCTCCATGGCCAGCCACAGTAAGGAGGCCAGCCGCGGGGACATGCTGCCGGCGGCGATGATCTGGACGATGGATAGGGGCACGGGCGGCTCCCAGTGCCATCCCCACCAGCCGGTGGGCTGGTTTACTAGCCTCACCCTGTTACCCCCGATGGCAAAGGCAAGACCTCTCCACTGCCCAGCCAGGCCGTGAGCCTAGTTGAGGGCCCAGAAGCCGCCCCACCGCTGACGCACATAGCCACGGGCCCGCCTCTCCGCCTCTTCCACCAACGAAGAGAGGATGTCTTCCTCCATCTCTAGCCGCCGCTGCACCGATAGCGTCTCCAGCAGGTCCTGCTTGCGGCGAGGGTCGATGGCCAGATGATGGGCCACCAGGTCAGCCAGGGCGGAGGGCTCCTGAGGGAGGGGACGGGGCCGGCTCCACTGCCCCACGGCCATGAGGTGCAGCTGCATATACCGGTGGAAAAGGCGCGCTACCGCCTCCATGACGCGGGTATCCGCCCCATCCTCATCCTCCAGCAGCTCCACATCCGCCAAGGGGTAGGGATCCTCTTCCCTCATCCGCAGGATGCGGAACCGCCTCTCCCCCTGGGCGATGATGTTCATACGCCCGTCCTCCATACGCTGGACGCGACGGACGCGAGCGGTGGTCCCCACACCGTAAGGGACGGCCGGCCCCCCCACCTCCCGGCCCACTCGGATGAGGACAACGCCAAAGGGATGGCCCCCCTCCAGGCAGTGGCCGATCATAGTCAGGTAGCGCTCCTCGAACACATGGATGGGTATGAAGCCGCCTGGGAAGAGCACCATCCTCAGGGGAAAGAGGGGCAGACGCAATGGCTCAACCATCGGCTCCCAACCCCAGGACGAAGCGTGCCCGCCCCTCCTCGCCTCGGAACACGTAGATATCGTAGCGGGCGCCCAGATGGAGGCCCAAAGGGCCCAAGGGGTCGTCCTGGCGAAGGAGGACGGCTATCCCCTCCTCCTCCAGGGCCTTGCGCCATATATCGGCCTCTAAGGGATCGAAGGTGGAGGCGAGAAGCGTCAGCTCGTCCTCCATGTCAGATCTAAGTTTAACACGACAGCCAGGTCCCAGACGGGACGCGGCTGCGAGGCCCAGCCCCCTTCATACTGCGGGGGCCATCTCGGAGGGGCTTAGTAAGGCGCTAGGCCCTTAGCCTCCCTTTAGGTGCTATCTTAGGAGCCAACGTTGAGGAGGCGGCGATGTACTGTGCTGGAGAAAACGGCTCAGGCCTTGCGGAGGTGGACGACGCAGGAAGCCTGCTCTGGGCTCAGGAGGGAGAGGGCAGCTGCCTTGTTCCAATAGAGCGGTATGAACACGGTGCCAGGGGCCACGGCCTCAGTGATGCGGGCGGGAAGGCGTATCTCGCCGCGCTCGTTGCTCACCACTACCATCTGGCCTGGGCCCACCCCCAGAACAGCAGCGTCCCGAGGGTTCAGCTCCAGGTGCTCCTCGCGATGTAGGCGATCGGCATCCTCAAGGCCCAGGGCCGCCGCCTCGTAGCTGGTGAAGAGCCCCCTCCCCACCATGAGGATGTGGCCCGTCCCCTGCTCGCTAGGGTAAAGCGCCAGGGAGGGGAAGCGGAAAGAAGGGGCCAGAAGGGAGAAGTCCTGCTGGGCGCCGTTCTCCATCTCCATATAGGTGGCACGCCGATAGAAGGGGGAGAGTTGGGCTATCTCGTCCATCACCTCGGCAGGGGAGGTGTAGGCCAGCCTCACCTCCCCGAGAGGGATGTGACGCGCCAAGCGCAGGGCCACCTCCTGCAAAATGGCCCATGCCGGCCGGGCCTCTCCAGCAGGGGTAGCAGCAGCATGGAGGCGCAGGATACGGCGATCGCCGCTGGTGAACGTCCCCTCCTTGGCATAGGGGCCAGCCTCGGGCAACACGACGTGGGCCAGGGCAGCCGTATCCGTGTCGATGCTATCTATAACGCAAAGAAACTCCAGGCGGGCCAGGGCCTCCCGCACTTGGGTGCGGGCTGGGGCGAAGAAGAGGGGGTTATCGCCGGCCACCACCAGGGCCCGCAGCTTACCCCCCGCCTGCCGGACCATCTCCCAAAAGCCCATCCCCTCCTGAGCGGCCAGGGGCATGCCCCAAACCCTCTCCACCGCCTTCGCCTCCTGCAGGGGATGAGGGCCAGGCAGGTGGCTGGGGCTCACGCCCATGTCCAACATGCCCCACACGTTGGCCTCCTGGGGCAGGACGATGAGGTGAGAGGGCGCCTCCTCTCCCAAGGTGGCCATGGCTAGAGCCGCCAGGGCGGAGGTGGTGGCCCGGGCGTTCCCCGGCCCCACGTGGGGCAGGGCATATAGCAGGCATAGGGGACGCCACGCCTCCTGGGAGATGGCCTCCCGGAGGAGGGCTACGGCCTGGGCCACTTGCTCCTGGGGGACGCCGTGAGGAAGGGGGTCGGGCAGGGAGACGCCCTTCAGCCGGGGGGCCACCTGCCCGTCCCCCGCCAGGCCCCGTAGGATGTCCAGCAGCAGGGAGGCCTCTTGCCCCGGGTGTGGCTGTAGCCACACGCTGGCGAAATCGCACAGCTCTCCCCAGCGAGGGGAGACCACCACTAGGCGGGCGCCTTTCCTCACCACTGCATCCTTGGCCCGCAGGGCGGCCACATTGTGGGTGGACTCCAGGTCATCGGCCACCACCAGGAGGGTGCGGGCTTGGGCCAGAAGGCCCAGAGAGGCAGGGAGGACGGGGGTGCCGAAGGTCTCCTGTAGGGCCTGGGAAGCGGCCCTGGCCACTGGGCCTAGGCTGGAATCGATGTGGGGGCTGCCCACCACCCCCCGCGCCAGCTTGGTCAGCAGGTAGCTCTCCTCGTTGGTCATGAAAGGAGAGCCTAGAAAGGCGATGGCCTCAGGCCCGTGGGCCTGGCGCACCTGCAGGAGGCGCCGTGCTGTCAGCTCCAGCGCCTCCTCCCATGATGTCTCCCGCCGCACCCCGTTATCCAGGATGAGGGGACGGTGTAGGCGCTGCTGGGGGCGGACGAAGTCGTAGTGGAAGCGGCCCCGCACGCACAGCTGGTCTCCACTGACGGGGTTGCCCGTCGGGTCGGGCTTAACGATGACGATGCGCCCCCCTCTGACGCCGGCGTAGACGGAGCAGCCCACGGCACACCAGGTGCAGGTGGTGGGCACCCACCGCTCTACCTGGGCAGCCGCCCACTTGTTAGGGCGCTCCATAAGGGTGGCAGTGGGGCAGACATCGATGCAGGAGCCGCAGAAATCGCAGTTGGACTCGTGCACCGGGCCCCCAGCCCCGAACTGGATGCGGGTCTGGAAGCCCCGACCGGCCAGAGCGATAGCCCCAGTATGCCGGATCTCGTCACACACCCGCACGCAGCGGGTGCAGATGATGCACATCTGGGGGTCGAACTCCAGGAAGGGGTTGCCCCGGTCCGGCGGGGGCTGCAGTAGGGTGTAGTAGGTGCGCTCCTCTCCTTCCCACGGCTCATAGCCGGCCATTCTGAGCATCTCGCAGGTCGTCTGCAGCTCGCACCGGTAGTTCTTGGAGCAGGTGAGGCAGCGGTGGGTGACCACATTGTCCCGCAGGCAGGTGTCGCCGGGCATGCACTTGACCTCGCGGTGACAGGTGAGGCAGCGGTCGGAGTGGTAGGAAAGGATGAGGGAGAGGACGGCCTGCCTGGTGCGCAGGACCTCCGGCGTGTTGGTGCGCACCACCATCCCATCGGCCACCTTGGTGGTGCAAGCCAGCTGCAGGCCCCGCATCCCTTCGATCTCCACCAGGCAGGTGCGACAGCCAGCGTACGGGGGGAGGCCGTCGACATAGCAGAGGTTGGAGATCCAGATGCCGGCGTTTTTGATGACCTCCACCAGGGGGGCGCCGTCAGGCGCTTCTACCTCTTGCCCATCGATAACGACCTTAGCCATAGCGCTACTCTCGGCGGGAGGCCATCCTGCCTATGGCCAGGGGCAAGGGCCCGCCACCCAGGCCTACCTCCGGATGATAGGTGCCAGTGCCCCTGGCCGGACGGCCCATGTGCAAGGGCCGCTCCTCGGGCCTGGGGGCCTTCTCGCCATTGGGGTAAGTCCAATCGTGGGTGCGCAGGTACTCCTGGGCCATGGCCGTGAGGGCCTCCTTGTCCCGGTAGAGGGCGTTGAAGTCATAGGTAGCGTCGTCGTAGGGGCCGCCAGCCTGGATGGCCTGATAGGGGCAGGCCTCCACGCACAGGCCACAGAACATGCAGAGGCGAAAGTCGATCTCGTAGCGCACCACCCTAAGGGTGCCATCGCGCTCGGGGGAGGTCTCCACTAGGATGCAGCCGTCGGGGCATGCCTGGGCACATGTGGAGCAGCCGGTGCACCGCTCCTCAAACCAGAGGAGGTTGGTGCGCGCCCCTGGGGGGATGGGTCGCCGCTCCTCCGGATACTGGAAGGTGAAGGGGGGACGGAACAGGTGCCTGATGGTCAGGAGCATGCCCTTCAGTATACCCAGCCCAAACATGGTCCCCCTCCGGGGGTCTAGGGGAGATCTTACACCCCGGGCTTGCTAAATTCAACGAAGGCCCTTCTCAGGCGGCGGGCAGGACATACTCCCCGCCCACGGGCATGTGGGTGGGGACACGATGAGTCTGAACTCCCTTGGTCTCCCAGAAGATCTCGGCGATGCGCTGTACTGACCGCACCAGCTCCTCCGCTGCCTCTTTATTGACCTCCTGTTTGGTCTTGGAGGCCAGCTTGATGGTGTTCCAGAAGATGTTGTGCAGGTCGGGGTATTTCTCCAGGTGCTCGGGCTTGAAGTAATCGTGCCAGAGGATGTCCAGCTCCCTCTTTACCAGCTCCGAGTGCTGCTCCTTGATGGCGACGTAGCGGGAGAGGGAGTTCTGGTAGCGGTCCAACTCCTCCTTGCTGGCATCGGGGCCAGGCTTGGGGAGCTGTTCGATGAGCTGGTGCATACGTAGCACCGTCATGGCCGCGATCTGGGCTGGCAGAGGGTCGTATATGCCGCAAGGGATGTCGCAGTGGGCGTGCGCCCGCAAGACCCGAATCATGCTCCGCCCTCCTTTCTGAGTTATATGCCTTCTAAGATACTGTACTACAGGTCACGGGGGAGGCCAATGGTGTGCGCCTCTTGGCCTTAGTGCAAGTGCGCGGCTGGAGCATGTATCCCCTTCTGCGCCACGGGCAGTGGGTGGTGGTGGAGAGCATCACCTATCGCTTTCGCCCGCCGCGGCGAGGAGAGGTGGTGATGGCCCATCTGGGCGGTAGGGAGGTGTTGAAGATGGTAGCTGCCCTGCCAGGGGAGACGGTGGCCGTGGCGGAGGGACGAGTGTGGGTGGAGGGGCAACCCCTGGAGTGGACGGGCGCCCAGGGCCCGGCCCCCCCCGGCCACCCCCTTCCCACCGGAAGCTACTTCCTCCTCAGCCTGGCCGCCGACGTAGGGGTGGACAGCCGCCAGCAGGGGGCGGTGGCGCGGCGCGACCTGCTGGGGCGGGCCTGCCTTGTGCTGTGGCCACCGCGCCTGCTGCCCTAGGCCCGGCGCAGCTCTCAGTACCCGGGTCTGGGCAAGGCGCCAGGGGGTGGCATGGGTGTCTGGGGGACGAGGGGCTCCAGGCCCAGGGCCTTCTCCAGCCACGCCCTAACGAAGGCCGCGTTACCAACCTCTTCGGGCAGGAGGTAAAGGCCAGTGGTGACCTGGGCGCAGTTCTTCTCGTAGGGCGTGGTCTCGCAGAGCCCCTCCTGGATGAAGGTGCGAAAGTCTTCCCAGC
The DNA here is from genome assembly GCA_032249735.1 of Dehalococcoidia bacterium. GTDB lineage: Bacteria > Chloroflexota > Dehalococcoidia > SM23-28-2 > HRBIN24 > JAVVHA01. The sequence continues at coordinate 23,230 of JAVVHA010000023.1, forward strand.
CAATGACGTGGGCTGCCAGCTCCTCCCTGGGGACGATGAAGACGAAGAGACGGTAGGGGCTGGGCTCTTCCACCACGGAGCCCCAATAGGCGATGTCGAAGCCCTCCAGGGACTTGGGTCCCTGGAAAACCACCCCTGGCTTCAACACCACCGGCTCCTGGGGGCAGCCGCTGTCCACCACCGGCGGCGCTACGTCCAACCCCCCTGACCGCCATGAGGGGTGCTTTGCTGTCTCGCGCAGGGCCGCTTCCACCGCCTCACGGGCCCGCCCCTGGTCGACGGCCACCCGCACCACCTGCACGCAGATGCGCAGGCGGTCACGGTTGGGGCTGACGAGGGCACCAGGGCGCAACGGCTCCGGCTCCTCCGGCCCTCCCTGACCTCTGGCAGCCACCACTGCCCCGGCCGCCCCGGCCGCGACTAGAGCTATCGCTAAGAGGAATGCCGCCGCCCACCCAGGTCTAGTAACAAAAGGGTTCCGACCCATCTTTACCTACACCTTGTTACACCTTTTAGGGACAGCCTACCCATGGGCAGTTGTATACTAGCGTCTCCACGCTGTAGCGGTCGTAGAAGCTGGGCCACTCCCTGTCGATACTGCAAGCGTAATACCTAGAATGCATGACACTGTCAGGGCAGGTGCCATTGCCGTCAGCCAAGCCCAGGACGTGCCCCGTCTCATGGTTGACGACGTGATGATACAGGGCCACGCTGCCACTCAAGTGTGTCGTCTTGAAAAGCACGTAGTAGTAAGGATAATCGTAGTGGCCTGACGCTTGCATTGGATCGCCGTATTTCCATGCACAGCTGACTCCATCACACCCGCCGCTCTCTACCCAGTACTCCAGCTCAATCAAAATCCGTTGGTGGGAGGGATAGGAAGGGCACGGGTCGTACCAAGGCCAAAAGTATACATGGTTGTTAGCCAGGCCGTCCCAATCCTCACTCGGATTGTCAAGATATAGGGTCTTCCGGATACGCCCAAGAGCCTCACTGTGGGCTATTGAGCCGTCCCTCACCCAAACGCAAAAGTCTTCATAAGCGCTGACAGAGTGGATGCTGTTTAGGTGATACCCATAGCTACCGTAAATAGTCGGGTGGTATGCGCTTGTGTTGGGGTGAAAGAGCAGCAAGACAGCTCCTGCCAGCGCGCCCGCGGCTAGAGCCAATAATGCGAGCAATCGCTCATCTCTAGCCGTGGCTCCCTCTCCCAACAGGACGCACTACCCTAAGTTGAGTTGATTCGCGCAGCAATGATACTCCCCCCAAAAAAGGAAGTCAAGGTGGTTGCGTTCTTAAATCAGCTGATTCTCTACCACGCTAACCATGAACTCGTCTCGAAACTCCCGGGATGGTAGACTGGTGGACGAGCTGGAGTGGTATGGAGGTTGTGGGGATGGAGTTTCGGGAGCTGAGGGACGAGCAGTGGGAGTTGGTCCAGCCCCTCCTGCCGCCCAGGGCTCGCACCGGCAGGCCCAGGGCCGAGGCCAGGAGGACCTTGAACGGCATCCTCTACGTCCTCACCACTGGCTGTCGCTGGATGGACATGCCCCGGGAGTATGGGTCCTACAAGACGGCCTGGCGGCGCCTCAAGGAATGGCAGGAGGGCGGGGTGTGGGAGGGGCTGTGGCAGAGGCTCCTGGAGGCAGGCTACCGGCAGGGGAAGGTAGGGTTGGAAGCCGTGGCGGTGGACGCCACCACGGTAGAGGCGAAGAAGGGGGGAGGGGGTAGGCGTGGACGGCTTCCGGCGGCGCAAGGGGGGCAAGGCGCACGCCCTGGTGACGGCCAGGGGCTTGCCCCTGCGGGTGCTGGTGGGGCCTGCCCACCAGCACGACCACACCCCCTTCCAGGGGCTGGTGGAGGGGCTACGGCTTAAGGGCAAGAGGGGGCGGCCCAGGACGAGGCCT
>JAVVHA010000024.1 GCA_032249735.1 Dehalococcoidia bacterium
GACTGGATCGTCCTGCCCCTGGGGAGAGGAAAAAGAGGCCTGCCCAGGGAGGAGGAGTGGGAACTCTATCTTGTAAGAGGAGGTGCATCGGCATGATGGCCCTGCAAGGGATACGCGTCATCGACCTCTCCCGCCTCGCCCCAGGGCCCTTCTGCACCATGCTCTTGGCCGACTACGGGGCGGACGTCATCGTGGTGGAGGCCCCACCGGGGGCGGCGCGCATCGCTGAGGAGGAGCCCTCGCCCCAGGCCAGGGCCTTCAACCCCTTGGGTCGCAACAAGCGCTCCATCTGCCTCAACCTCAAGGATGAGCGGGCGCGTCACGTCTTCTATCGTCTGGTGGAGAGGGCCGACGTGGTGGTGGAAGGGTTCCGGCCAGGGGTGGTGAAGCGGCTGGGGGTGGACTACGAGACCCTGCGGGCCCTCAACCCCCGTCTCATCTACTGCTCCCTCTCCGGATATGGGCAATACGGCCCCTACGCCGACATAGTGGGCCACGACATCAACTACATAAGCGTGGGTGGGGCCCTGGGCCTCACAGGCTGGCCTGGGCAGCCCCCAGCCATCCCCATGAACATCATCGCCGACTTCGCCGGCGGCGGCCTCTATGCTGCCTTCGCCATCTGCCTGGCCCTCCTGGCCAGGGAGCGCACCGGCCGCGGCCAATACATCGACGTGGCCATGAGCGACGGGGTCACTACCCTCCTTAGCTGGATCGCCGCCCGTTATTGGGCCCAGGGCTATGTGCCCCTGCCCGGCCAGGACACCCTCAACGGCGCTGCCCCCTTCTACAACGTTTACCAGTGTGCCGATGGGCGTTATCTCAGCATCGGCTGTCTGGAGCCGTACTTCTGGGAAGCCCTCTGCCGCGCCCTGGGGCTAGAGGAGTTCATACCTCACCAGTGGAATAGGGAGCGGTATCCGGAGATGATGGAGACCTTGCGCCGCCGCTTCCGGGAGAAGTCACGGGACCAGTGGTTCCAGGAACTACGCCAGTATGACATCTGCGTCGCCCCCGTCTATACCTTGGACGAGGTGTTCCGCGATCCCCACGTCCTGGCGCGGGGGATGGTGGTGGAGGTGGACGACCCCGAGGTGGGCAAGGTGCGGCAGGTGGGCATCGGGGCCAAGCTATCGGACACGCCAGGATCCGTTCGCCATACCCAGCCCCGGCGGGGCCAACACACCGAGGAGGTGCTGCGGGAGCTAGGCCTCTCCCCCGAGGAGATAGCCGCCCTGCGACGGGAGGGGGCCATCGCTTAAGGCCATGCGCGTGGGCGAGTTCCTGAGCTTGGTGCGGGAGGAGCTCCCCCGCCAGCTGCCCTCTGAGCTACGGTCATTCCGATGGCGTCAGGCGCCCGCCCTGCTGCAGGTCTACTATTGGTATCCCGCCGTGCACTACGAGCTATGGCTACAGCGGTCAAGGAGCGTGGTGGAGGTGGGACTCCACTTCGAGGGGGAGAGGGAGCATAACCACCTGTGGGCGCGGGCCCTTGCTGAGAACATGGCCTTAGTCCTGGCCTCCTTACCCAGGGCCGCCGACCTGGAGGAGTGGACGGGGTGGTGGACGCGCCTGCACTATGTCCTTCCCTGGGAGCCCCTGGACGAGAGGACGGCACATCGGCTGGCCGGCCACCTAGCATCCTTCATCGTCGCCCTGCAGCCGCTGCTGGAGGAGTTGCGCCATCGCTACTCCATCCCTGCCAGCTCCCTGACGAGCCCACCTCGGCCCCGGGCGCGCCGTGCGAGGGCCATGCCTTGACAAGGGGTCACGGCGCCCTATAGTGAAAGTGCGCTGATCCCGCAGCGTAGGAGGTGAGGGAGGATGGCCCAGAAGGAGAGGGTGGGGCTCCTACAGAAGGTGCATGACGCCATATGCCCCTTCCATCGCATCAAGGCCCTCAACCGTCTGGAGAGCTACTGTCCTTTGGGCCAGATGGCCCGCCGCACTGGGGCCAAGAGGGGCTAGGCCGGCTCCTGGCCTATGATGGCCACCATGCCGAGGGCGCCGGCGGCGTCCCCTAGGCGGGCCCGCAGGAGGCGTAGTCCTCGCCTTATCTGGGGCATGGCGGTGGTCATAAGGGTGCGCCTGGCCGGCCGCCAGAAGAGGGGGCCGGCCCTGGTCACCCCACCTCCCACCACTATGACGTCAGGGTCGAAGGCGTTAGCGTAGCTCGCTAGGGCCAGCCCAAGAAGCCTGCCCACCTCCTCAAGGAGGGCTTGACAGTCCCTGTCGCCGGCCTTAGCCGCCTTGGCCACCAGGGCGGCCGTTACCTCTTGCCCCTCGGCCATTTCGGTAAGGACGGGAGCACGGCCTTGCCCCATTAGCTCCCGGGCGCGCCTGGCGATGGCCGTGCCCGATGCTAACGCCTCAACACATCCACGGGCCCCGCATCCGCACAGGGGGCCATCCACCTGGAGGATGATGTGCCCCAGCTCCCCCGCCGCCCCTCCCTTGCCCCGGTAGGGCTTCCCGTCTACGATGATGCCCCCACCGATGCCGGTGCTGACGGTGACATAGACCATGTGCCTCGCCCCACGGCCGGCACCGAAGATGTGCTCCCCCACCGCCGCAGCCGTGGCATCGTTCTCCAGCACCACAGGCAGGCCCAGCCTCTCCTCCATGAGGCGCCTCAAGGGCAACGCCCCCCATCCGGGGAGGTTGGGGGGATGGCGCACCACCCCTGCCGCCAGGTCGATGGGCCCTGGGGAGGCGATGCCCACCGCCCCCAGCTCCCTTAGGCTAAGATGGGCACGCCGCAGGGAGGCCCGCAGGGAGCTCTCCAACTGGGCGAGGACAGCCCGCGGGCCGCGGGAGGCAAAGGTGGGTCGACGGTCCTTGCCCAGGATGCGACCCTCAGGGGTGGCCACCAGGGAGAAGACCTTGGTGGCCCCCAGGTCGATGGCCCCCAAATAAGATGGGCCCCCCACCTTCAGCCCTCATCTGCCCGGTGGGGGGCCCGGAGGCCTACGCCGGCCTCAGTACTCGTGCTCGTGACGCTCCTCCTTCTTCTTCTCCGGCACCTCAGCCACCAGGCAGTTGGTGGTGAGCACCATGGCGGCGATGGAGACGGCGTTCTCCAGGGCGGAGCGGGTCACCTTGGCAGGGTCGATGATCCCCTTCGCCACCATGTCGCCGAACTCGTCCAGCTGGGCATCGTAGCCGTGGCCCTTGGGCAGGGCCTTGATCTTCTGGACGATGACGGAGCCATCCTGGCCGGCGTTGATGGCGATGCGGCGCGCTGGCTCCTCAAGGGCTCGCCGCAGGATGTTGACCCCGGTCATCTCGTCAGGGTCCTCCAGCTGGAGGTCCTTGAGGCTCTCCAGGGCGTTGATATAAGTGACGCCGCCGCCAGGGACGATGCCCTCCTCCACCGCCGCCCGGGTGGCTTGCACGGCGTCCTCCACCCGGTGCTTCTTCTCCTTAAGCTCCGTCTCCGTGGCTGCCCCCACCTTGATAACAGCCACGCTCCCCGAGAGCTTGCCCAGCCGCTCCTGGAGCTTCTCCCGATCCCAGTCGGAGGTGGCCTCCTCCAGGGCAGCCTTTACGGCCTTGATACGCTCCTGGATCTTCTGGGGGTCGCCGCGACCCTCGATGATGGTGGTCTCCTCCTTGGTCACCACCACCTTGCGGGCCCGGCCGAAATCGGACAGCTGGACCTGGTCCAGGCGGCGGCCCAGCTCCTCCGAGATGACCTGGCCGCCAGTGATGGTGGCGATGTCCCCCAGGTTGTCCTTGCGCCGCTCGCCAAAGCCCGGGGCCTTGACGGCGCAGGCGTTAAGGGTGCCCCGCAGCTTGTTGACCACCAGAGTGGCCAGGGCCTCTCCCTCCATGTCATCGCAGATGATGAGGATGTTCTTCGACCCCGCCTGCAGCACCCGCTCCAGGGCAGGCAGGATGTCGTTCACCGAGGAGAGCTTCTTGTCGGTGATGAGGATGTAGGGCTCCTCTATGACGCACTCCATGCGCTCGGGGTTGGTGATGAAGTAGGGGGAAATGTAGCCGCGGTCGAAGTTCATCCCCTCGACGTACTCCACCTCTGTCTTGATACCCTTGGCCTCCTCCACGGTGATGACCCCGTCCTTGCCCACCTTCTCCATCACCTCCCCCACCAGCTCGCCGATGGCGGGGTCGTTGTTGGCGGAGATGGCCGCCACCTGGGACATCTGCTGGCGGGTGGTGACGGGGATGCTGTTGGCCTTGATGTAGTCCACCACCCGCTGGCAGGCCTTCTCGATGCCTCGCTTGAGGGCCATGGGGTTGGCCCCCGCAGCTACGTTCTTCAGCCCCTCGTGTACGATGGCCTGGGCCAGCACGGTGGCCGTGGTGGTGCCGTCGCCGGCGATGTCGTTGGTCTTAGAGGCCACCTCCTTGGCCAGTTGGGCGCCTATGTTCTCAAAGGGGTCCTCCAGCTCGATGTCCTTGGCGATGGTCACGCCATCGTTGGTGATGGTGGGGGAACCGAACTTCTTCTCCAGCACCACATTGCGGCCTTTGGGGCCCAGGGTGATCTTCACCGCGTCGGCCAGGGCATCGATGCCGTTCTTAAGGGCCTGACGCGCCGCTTCGTCGAACAAAAGCTGCTTGGCCATGTTCCCCTCCCTCCTCGTCCTCTGGTGCGATTTAGCACTCCTTGGGTTCGAGTGCTAACCTCATGGCCTATGATGCGGCGAGCAGGGGTGGAGATGCAAGGGGCGAAAAAGGAGGTTTTTCGGCCCTTAAGGGCCAAAATAGGAGTATGGAGGAGGTAACGTGTGTCTACCTCACCCAGCGACGCCCATTAGTTCAGTATTCCCAGGCTATGTCCCCGGAAGAGGGAGGGGAAACGGGAGGGATCCACCTTAAGGAGGGCAGCGTAGCGGCGCGCCTTCTCCAGGTAGCGGGCATCACCTGTGTGGCGCCACTGGTTGAAGGCGTCCAGCATCTTATCAGCGATGAGGTTCATGTCCAGCCCCATGATATAGCGCTGGGAGATGTCGTTGAGGGCGGCCATGTACAACTCGAAGTGGCGGGAGAGCTTGAGGAGCACGGGGCGCAGCTGGGTGAGGTGGGCCAGCTCATGATCGGCGGCCAGCCGGTAACAGGCCTTGCCGGTGGTGATGTAATAGGAGGCGTCCAGGGGGCGGGAAAGCCCCAGGCGGCCCAGGCGGGGGCGGCGGAAGCTCTGGGGGAAGATGCCTGTGAGGAAGAGGGCGTTATCGCCGTAGCGGCGGCAGGCCTCGAACAGGTTCTGAAAGCGGCGGAACCCTTGCTGCATCTCCTCCAATAGATGGGAGAAGTAAAAGAGTTGTCGTCTTCCCCCTGGCCCTAAGAAGGGGAAGAGCTCACGGGTATAGAGATAGCGGGTAAGCATATCCCCCAGATAGGTGATGACCTCGGCGTCGGTGCTGGCTCGGTCCACATAGAGGGCCTTTATGACCAGGAGGTGGAAGAGGCTGCGCAAAGGGACTTGCACGACGACGTCGATATCGTCGTACAAGGAGCTTATGAGCTCCTCCACGCGGCGGCGGAAGGCGAGGTCGGCAGCGTTCTGCCCGTGGTGGAGGCGGATGTGGGCCTCCAGCTCCTCCACCGCCTGGGCGAAGGAGGACAGCAAAGGTCCCACCCCTCCGGTATGGAAGATGATGCCGCACCGGCACCGCTCTGTCAAGGATCCCCCCGTTTCCCCTCTGCGGCTGGGCAGCTATAATGAAAGATTGAGCCCTTTATCTTCCGCACACCTTGTAAGGCAGGAGGGATGGGCCGTGCCTATCTACGAGTACCTCTGTAGCCAAGGACACCGCTACGAGCGGTGGGAGAGCTTCAGCGCTCCGGCAGAGCAGGAGTGTCCCCACTGCGGGGGGCAGGCGCGTCGCCTCTTCAGCCCCCCAGCCATCATCTTCAAGGGTCCCGGCTTCTACAGCACCGATAACCGGCGGGACGGCGGCCGCGCGGAGGAGAGGGGCCAGGAGAAAGAAGAGGCCAAGACTGAGGAATAGGCCCCCATGCGGGCCGTCCTGCAGCGGGTGGCGTGCGCCTCGGTGGAGGTGGAGGGGGAGAGAGTAGCGGCCATCGGCCGTGGCCTCCTCATCCTCCTGGGGGTGGCCAGGGGCGACACCGAGGCAGAGGCCCGCAAGCTGGCCCAAAAGGCAGCCGAGTTGCGCATCTTCCCCGACCAGGAGGGGAAGTTCAACCTCTCCCTCCTGGACATAGATGGGGAGGCCTTGGTGGTGAGTCAATTCACCCTGCTGGCCGATGTGCGCCGCGGGCGCCGCCCCAGCTTCCAGGAGGCGGCGCCCCCAGAGGAAGCCGCCCCCCTGGTGGAGACCTTCGCCCGCCACCTGCAGGAGCTGGGGGTCCCCACCCAGATGGGGCGGTTCGGGGCCTACATGCGGGTGGAGCTGGTAAACGATGGGCCAGTGACCATCGTCCTGGACTCCCAGGAGCTGGAGCGGCCGCGCCGATGGCGACCCAGGCCACCCAATACGGAGGACCTGGGCTGACCGTCTTACCCCTTACTCATCTCGAGGAACCTCTGGGCCACCCGGCGGAAGGTATCGTAGTCCTGGGCCCCGACTAGGGCGAAGCCCGAGTCACCAAATAGGAAAGTGGGGACGCCAGCGATGCCCTGCCCCCTGGCCCAGTCCTGCTTCTCCTCCACCAACCGATGGTAACGGCCCTCCTCCAGGGCGCGGGCCAGGGCGGCGCCGTCCAGCCCCAACCCTTGGGCGATGGCCACCACCACCTCTAGCCGCCCTATGTCCTCCCCCCGCCCCCAGTAGGCCTCGTAGAGGGCCCGGTGCATGGGCCAACCCTTCCCCACCTCCATGGCGAACTGCACCGCCTCATGGGCCAGACGGGTGTTGGGCATCCAGACGGGAGGGACGAAGGGGAGACCTTCGCTGGCAGCCTCCATCTGCAGGCGTAGGTTGTGGGCCTCGGGATAGCGCCGGCCCAGGGCCACCTCCCTAGGCAATCCGTCAGGCGGGAGATGGGGCATAAGCTCGTAGGGCCAGGGCTCCAGCTCCAGCCCCAGCTCCTGGGCCAGCCGCTGGGCACGGGCGGAGCCGATGTAGCACCACGGGCAGATATAATCGGACACTACGCGCACCCTCATGACGTCCCCCCTGCCCTGGCGGGGCGAGCTGGCCCGGCCACCCCGGGGCACGGGCGTCCAGCACCTTCCCCCCTCCAGGCCCACATACCTCTCCAGGTCACCCTCACCGAAACCCACCGACCAAGAGTCCACGCCGCCATTATACTGCAGACGGGCGCATTGCCCCCGCTCCACCTCTATAGTAGAATCATGTCAAAGTGGGGATGCCGAGGTGAGGCCTTTTGCCTATTTTGCCCCCGCCACCTTGGATGAGGCCCTGGAGACCTTCCGCCGCGAAGGGGAAGGTGGGCGACCTCTGGCCGGGGGCACCGACTTAGTGGTCCAGCTGAAGGAAGGAGGCCACAAGTTCCCCTACCCGCGCTACCTGGTATCGGTGCGCCGCCTGCCTGAGCTTCGCATCACCGAGTGGCGAGATGGTGAAGGCCTGCGCTTGGGGGCAGCGGTGACCATGGCCGAGGTTTGCCGTCACCCTCTGGTGCAGGAGAAGTACTCGGTGCTGGTGGACGGCGCCTCCCTGGTGGGGTCGTGGCAGACGATGAACATGGCCACCGTGGGGGGCAATGTGTGCAATGCCGCCCCCTCCGCCGATACGGCATCACCCCTCCTCGTCCTAGGGGCCAAGGCCCACATCGTCGGCCTGGGGGGAGAGAGGGTGGTGCCACTGGAGGAGTTCTTCCTGGGGCCGGGCAGAACGGTGCTAAGCCATGGGGACATCTTGGTGGAGCTCCTGATCCCTCCCCCGCCTCCGCGCTGCGGGGCGGCATATGCCCGCCACACCCCCCGTGCCCGCATGGACATCGCCGTGGTGGGGGTGGCAGCCCTCCTATCCCTGGACGAGGCAGGGAGGGTAGCGGAGGCGCGCATCGCCCTGGGTGCTGTGGCCCCCACGCCCATCCGGGCGCGGCGAGCGGAGGCCGCCCTTGTGGGCCGCCTCCCCACTGACGAGGTGCTAGAGGAGGCCGCCCGCCTGGCCCGGGAGGAGTGCTCCCCCATCTCTGATGTGCGCGGGTCGGCCGCCTTCCGGCGCTACCTGGTGGGGGCCATGACCAAGAGAATGCTACAAGAGGCCCTGGCTCGAGCAGGAGGTTGAGGAGGATGCCCAAGCGCCTCATCAGACTCACCGTCAACGGTCGGGAGCACGAGGTGGCCGTGGAGCCGTGGTGGACCCTCCTCTACGTAGTACGGGAGGAGCTGGGCCTGACGGGCACCAAAGAGGGGTGCGGCACCGGTGACTGCGGCGCCTGCTCCATGCTGGTGGACGACCGCCTCATCACCTCCTGCATCCTCTTGGCGGTGGAGGCCGATGGGGCACAGGTGGTCACCATAGAGGGGCTCAGCCGCGATGGCCAGCTCCATCCCATCCAAAGAGCCTTTGCCGAAGAGGGTGCCATCCAATGTGGCTATTGCACCCCAGGCATGGTCATGGCCTCCTATGACCTTCTTCGACGGTGCCCGCGCCCCACCCTGGAGGACCTGCGCCAGGCCTTGGCTGGCAACCTCTGCCGGTGCACAGGCTATGCTAAGATCTACCAAGCGGTCCTCAAGGCCGCCCAGCTGATGGAGGCATATGGGCCATGACCCAGCAGAGCGCCAAAGGCTTCCGCCATGTGGGACGCCGGGTGCCCCGCATCGATGCCCCGGCCAAGGTGAGCGGCAAGACCATTTATGGCGATGACCTGAAGCTCCCGGGCATGCTCCACGTCAAGCTGGTGCACGCCCCCCTGGCCCACGCCCGCATCAAGCGCATCGATGTCTCCAAGGCTCTGGCTGTCCCTGGAGTGGAGGCGGTCATCACCGCCCGTGAGCTCCCCCCACACCGCCACGACCCGGACAACCGGACGCGGGTGTTGTTGGCACGTGATGAGGTCCTCTTTTATGGGCAGCCGGTAGCGGCCGTACTGGCCCGCGACCCCTATACGGCAGCCTACGCCCGCGACCTGGTGGAGGTGGAATACGAGGAGCTGCCAGCTGTCCTGGACCCCCTGGAGGCTATGCGGGAGGACGCCCCCTTGGCCAGGGGGGTGGTGCAGCAGCTGGAGCATGGGGAGGAGGGCGGCCACATCACCGTGGAGGGTGTGGAGGCCCAGAAGCAGGAGCGGCCCAGCAACATCGCCTCCACCATCACCTTCCGACGGGGCGATGTGGAGGAGGGGTTCCGGGAGGCAGCAGCCGTGGTGGAGGGCACCTGGCGAACCTCCATGGCCCATCAGTCCTACATTGAGCCCCACGTCATCATCGCCGACTACGACTCCACCGGCCATCTCACCATTTGGTCCAGCACTCAGGCCCCCTTCCACGTCCGGCACGAGGTGGCTCGCACGCTGGGTCTGCCCGAGACGCACATAAAGGTGGTGGCCACAGAGGTAGGTGGAGGCTTCGGGGGCAAGATCTACCTCTATGAGGCCCTGGTGGCTGCCCTGGCCATGTGCGTGCGCCGGCCCGTCAAGCTCTTCATGAGCCGCAAGGAGGACATGTTGGCCGCCACCCCTGCCCCTCAGGCGGTGGTCCAGCTCAAGATGGGCATGAAGGCCGACGGTACCCTCACTGCCCTGCAAGCGCGGGTGGTCTTCGATGCCGGCGCCTTCCCCGGGGCCCCTGTGCTGCCGGGATGCCTCCTTATCGGTGGCTACTATCGGTGCCCCAACCTGGACATTCAGGGGCTGGAAGTGTTCACCAACAAGGTGAGCGTGGGGGCGTTGAGGGCCCCGGGAGCCCATAACGTCACCTTCGCCCTGGAGAGCGCCATGGACATGCTGGCCCGCCGCCTGGAGCTGGACCCCTTGGAGGTGCGGCTGAAGAACGCTGTAGGCAAGGGCGACCCTCTCCCCAGCGGCCAGCCTTACCCAGCCATCGGCCTCCGCGAGTGCTTGCAGGCCATCGCCGAAAGCGACCTGTGGCGGCGTCGCCATCAGGTGAAGGCCCATCCCTACCGGGGGGTGGGGCTGGCGGTGGGCGGGTGGCTAGGTGGACTGCAGCCCGCCTCGGCCGTCGTCTCCCTCAACGCCGACGGCACCATAAGCGTGGTGGTAGGGGCGGCGGACATCACCGGCACCAACACCTCATTTGCCCAGATAGCCGCCGAGGTGCTCAACGTCCCCCTGGAGATGGTGCGGGTGGTCACCGCCGACACCGACGCCGCCCCTTACGCCGGCATGAGCGCTGGTTCCAAGGTCACCTTCACCGTAGGGCGGGCGGTGAAGCTGGCCGCTGAGGACGCCCGCCAGCAGATCCTCAGCATCGCCTCCCAACGCCTGGAGGCCCCACCAGAGGAGCTGGAGATGGCCGATGGGGTGGTGCGGGTGCGGGGCCAGCCCCAGAAGCAGCTCACCTTCCGCGAGCTGGGGCGCTGGTCCACCAGCTTCGGCGGACGCTATCCCCCCATCGTGGGCCGAGGAGCGGTGGCGCCGCGCCTCCAGGCCCCTGGCTTCACCGCCCAGGCTGCCGAGGTGGAGGTGGACCCCGAGACGGGCCAGGTGCGCGTCCTCAGCTATGTGGTGGCCCAAGACGTGGGGTTCGCCATCAACCCCGCGCTGGTAGAGGGACAGATGCAGGGCGGGGCGTGCCAGGGGCTGGGCTTGGCCCTCTTCGAGGAGATGTCCTATGACCAGCATGGACGCCTCCTGAACCCCAACCTCCTGGACTATCGCCTGCCCACCACCATGGACGTACCCTCGATAGAGACCATCATCGTGGAGGTGCCCTCCGAAGATGGGCCCTATGGGGCGCGCATCGTGGGGGAGCCGGCCATCGTCCCTGGCCCAGCGGCCATCGCCAACGCCGTGGCCGACGCCCTGGGGGTGCGTGTCTTTGAGGCCCCCATCACCCCCGAGCGAGTGCTCAGGGCCCTGGGCAAGGTACACGACTAAGATGCAGGCCTTCGGCCAATACGAAGTCCTCTCGCATGTGGAGATGCCCGAGTGCAGCCTGCGCATCCTGCGGCTGCGCCCCGGTGAAGAGGTGACACCCCACTACCACCGACACTGCACCCAGATTTACACCGTCCTGGAAGCGGGCGTCCTGGTGCAACTAGGGGAGCGGACCTTCCGCCTCCTCCCCTATGAGACGGTGCGGGTGGAGGCGGGGGTGGTGCACGGCCTGCGCCCCTTGGAGGGCACTGCCCTCGTCCTCAGCCTCTCCATACCCCCCCTCCAGCGGGACGACCATCACCCAGTGCCCTAGATCGCCTTGCCAGCCCCCCGCACCAGGGCATAGAATTAGAGCAGATGTTCGGTAATCTTCCCCTTCTCCACATGGGGTGGATAAGCTCTTGCAAGAGGAGGCCAGGGCGCCCTTGGGGCCCACGGCCTTGGCATCATAATGTGGGAGGGAGGCCATGAAGGTAGTGTTTCTGGAAGACGTGGAAGGACAGGCCCGGGTGGGGGAGGTCAAGGAGGTGGCCGACGGCTACGCCCGCAACTATCTCATCCCCCGCAAGTTGGCTGCCCCCGCCACCCCCCATTACATGGAAATAGCCCGCGCCAAGGCGGAGAAGGAGGCCCGCCGCCAGGCCAAGATGGACCAAGAGGCGCGGGAGAAGGTCCTGCCCCGCCTGCAGGGCAAGACGTTCCGCATACCCGTGCGCGTGGGGGAGCAGGGCAAGCTCTTCGGCTCCGTCACCGCCGCCGACATCGCCGAGGCCATTAAGGCGGAGATAGGGATCCATGTGGACCATCGCCAGGTGGAGCTGGACCATCCCATCCGGGAGGTGGGCACCTTCCAAGTTTCCTTGCGTCTCACCCGCAACGTGCACGCCCAGCTGACAGTGGAGGTGGTGCCCCTGGAGGAGGGGCAAGGGGGGTAGACCCTTGGTGGCCGAGCGGCTCCCCCCTCACGACATCGAGGCCGAGCGGGCGGTGGTGGCCTCTCTTCTCGTGGACCCCGAGGCCATCGCCAGGGTGGTGACCATCGTCCGGCCGGAGGACTTCTTCCGCGACGAGCACCGCTGGATCTATCAGGCCTGCCTCGACCTGTGGCAGCGGGGGGAGGCCGCCAACCAGGTGACGGTGGCCCATGAGCTAGCCCGGCGAGGCCTCCTGGAGCAGGCGGGAGGAGTGGCCTATCTCTCCCAGCTGGTGGCCGATCTCCCCACTCCTCTCCTGGCCGAAGAGTACGCCCGCATCGTTCAACGGGACGCCATCTACCGCCGCCTCCTGCAGGCGGCCCAGGAGATCGCCCAGGAGGCCTATCGGGCCGACGACCCGGACGTGGCCAGGGTGCTGGCGCGGGCCGAGGCCCGCATCGCCGCCGTGCGCCAGGGCCAGGAGGTGCGGGACTTTTTGCACCTTCGCGAGGTGCTGGAGGAGTGGCGTCGGAGCCAGGCCGCCCTAGTGAGCCCGGTGGCCGCCGAGGCCCGGGCCATCACCACCGGTTACATCGACCTGGACACCCTCCTCCTAGGAGGCCTCAAGCGATCTGAGCTCATCGTGGTGGCCGCCCGCACAGGGCTGGGCAAGACATCCCTTCTCTTGAACTTCGCCCGTAACGCCGCCCTGCGCCAGCGGGCGGTGGTGGCCTTCTTCAGCCTGGAGATGGCCGCCATCCAGGTGGGCCAGCGGCTGTTGGCCATGGAGTCGGGGGTGGACTCGGCCCGCATTGGCGCCGGCATCCTCTCCCAGCGCGACGAGGTGGCCATCGCCAAGGCCACGGAGCGCCTCTCCCAGGCCGCCATCTACATCGACGACTCCCCGGTCCTGACGGTGGCCGAGCTCAGGGCCAAGGCCCGCCGCCTCCAGGTGGAGCAGGGGCTTGACATGGTGATGGTAGACTATCTGCAGCTCTTACGCCCTGACATGCGCCTGGAGAACAGGGTGCAAGAGGTATCCTATGTATCCCGCTCCCTGAAGGCCCTTGCCCGCGACCTGGACGTGCCGGTGGTGGCCGCCGCCCAGCTCTCGCGGGCCGCCGACGTGCGCGCCTCCCACATCCCCCAGCTATCCGACCTCCGCGAGTCGGGCTCCATCGAGCAGGATGCCGATGTCGTCATGTTCATCTACCGGGAGGCGGCCTACGTGCGGCGCGAGGAGTGGGAGGAGATGCACAAGGACCGGCCGGCCAAGGCCTACCCCGCTGAGGACGCCCAGATCATCGTGGCCAAGCACCGCAACGGCCCCACGGCCACTGTCCACCTGCGCTTCCGCCAACGCATCGCCCGCTTCGACGATTTCCTCGTGCCTGGGCCGGAGGCATGGGAGGGCCAGGAAGGGGCCCATGAGTAGGGAACAGATACGCCTCCCTGGGGGCTCCGTCCCTTTGGCCCCCCAGCTCTTCTTGCACCTCCTGCCCCAGATGAGCCTGGAGGAGCTCATGGTGACCCTTTATTTCCTCTTCCTAGCTGGAGGCCAAGGGATGGGGGAGGAGGAGCTGCTGGCCCATCCCCTCCTGCTGCGGGCCCTGGCCCGTCACACCAAGCGACCGGCCCAGGCGGCCCGGCAGGGGCTGGCCCTGGCCCTGAAAAGAGGCACCATCCGGCGGCAGGAGGAGGGAGGGCGCCCCATCCTCATCCCCGGGCCGTGCCTCCTGCCTCAGCCCAACATCTTCCGTCTGTACGAGGAGAACATCGGCCCTCTGGCCCCCCTGGTGGCCGAGGAGCTGGAAGAGGCCGAGGCCCGCTACCCCTGGCCCTGGATCGAGGCCGCCTTCCGGGAGGCTGTGGAGCGCAACAAGAGGAGCTGGCGGTACATAAAGGCCATACTCAGGCGATGGGAAGAGGAGGGGCCCAGACATGAGGCGGCTGGACGAGGTTCTGAGAGGGATGACCTCCGCTGGCTGGAGGAGCGATATCGACGCGGGAAGGGGGAGCCCGCCTCCCCCGCCGGCCGCTGAGGAGGAAGAGGAGCCCACCTGCCCCTACTGCGGAGGGGCCGGCCTCGTGCGCAAGGCCGTGCCCCTGGGCCACCCCGACTTCGGCAGGGCCTTCCCCTGCCGTTGCACCCTCCAGGAGGACCAGGAGGCCCGACGCCGCCGCCTCCAGCGCTTCTCCAACCTCCGCCACCACCTGAACCTCACCTTTGATAACCTGGATGCCAATCGCGGCCAGCCCTATGCTCAGGCGGTGGAGGAGGCCCGCCGCTTCGCTGAGGACCCACAGGGGTTCCTGATCATTGCTGGGCCCAGCGGCAGCGGCAAGACCCATCTGGCGGCGGCGGTGGCCAACCGGTGCATCGAGCGGGGCCAGCTCACCCTCTTTTTGGCCGTGCCAGACCTCCTGGACCACCTGCGGGCCACATACAGGCCCGATGCCGACACCGCCTACGACGAGCTTTTGGAGCAGCTGCGCTCGGTGCCCCTCCTGGTTCTGGACGACCTGGGCAGCCACCAGAGCACCCCGTGGGCGCAAGAGAAGCTCTTCCAGCTCATAAACCACCGTCACGCCGCCCGCCTGCCCACGGTGGTGACCCTGGCCGCACCGCTGTCCCGTCTGGAGCCCAGGCTGCGCACCAGGCTCACCGACCCCTCCTCCTCCAAGGTGCTGAGGTTGGGGGATGACGTGCCGGAGGGCCTCATGCGCATCGACATCCTCGCCTCCCCACGACTGCAGGGCCTCACCTTCCGCAGCTTCGACCCTAGCGTCATCACCCGAGACCCTGAGGAGCAACAGATCCTGCGTCGCACCGTGGTCCAGGCGCGGGCTTTCGCCCGCGATCCCCGCGGCTTCCTAGTGCTAGTGGGACGCCCCGGCACTGGCAAGACCCGTTTAGCCGCGGCCATTGGCCACCACTGGCGCAAGGAGGGGCGGTCGGTCCTCTTCCTGGCGGTGCCCGACTTGCTGGACCACCTGCGCTCCACCTTCGACCCCCGCCACCATCTCCCCTACGACGATAGCTTTGAGGTGGTGCGCACCATACCCCACCTCATCCTGGACGACCTGGGCCAACACTCCAGTACCCCCTGGGCTCAGGAGAAGCTCTTCCAGCTCATAAACCACCGCTATAACCACCTGCTGCCCACCGTCTTCACCACCAACCTCACCGCTAGCGCCCTGGACCCCAAGCTTAGGGTTCGCCTGGCCGACCCGCAGGTGAGCACCGTCCTGCCCATGGGCCGTTTCGATTTCTGGGAGCGGGGCCGCTAGAGGCCCAGAACAGGGAGCAGCGTCGCCAGCAGAGGGGCATACCTAGGGCGATTGGAGCCTGGAGGCGAAGGCAGCGGCAACCTCCTCCATACGCCGGCGGAACTCCGGCGTTAGGAAACGTGAGGGGCGGGTGCCACGGCGCAACGATAATAGCCTTTCCATGAAGGCCCCGAAGAGGAGGTAGACCCACGAGGAGGCCGCCTCCTCCAAATCCCTAGAGGCCGGGATATCCCCCCGGGCCTGGTAACGTGACAGCAGCTCCAGGATGCTACGGCGCCAACGCTCCATGAGCTGGCGATGCACAGCGTCCGCCGCCTTGTCCCCCCGCAGCACCTCCAGGATGACCACACGCAGGAAGTCAGCGTTCTCATCCCACAGGCGGGCGCTGGCCAGGGCGTTGGCCACCAGCTGCTCCCTAAGGGGCTTCTGCCCCGAAAGCCGCTCCAACTCATCCAGGGCGGCCAAAAAACCGCGCTCCTGATAGAGGGCTTCCACGATGGCCCGCTTAGAAGGGAAGTGGTAATAGATGGCCGCCTCCGTGAGCCCCGCCGCCCGCGCGATGGCGCGCACGGAGGCGCCGTGAAAGCCTTCGCGAGCGAAGAGGCGAAGGGCCACCGAGAGGATGCGCCGCCTAGTGGCCTCGCCACCCCGCCGCCGGCCAGCCCTCCCCTTGACCTTGACGCTGCCCGGTGACATGACTCCTCTACAATGTTGCTATCGCATGCGGGCTAGATAAACGATCGTTAGTTTAATCAACGTGAGGCGATACAGGGGATCAAGGGTGGCACGCTCTGGGGGGTCCCTGTCCCGCGCTATGATGGCGGCGCGGCTGCATGCGCCAAGCTCGCCCCTGCTCATCGAGGAAGTGCCGGTGCCCACCCCCAGCCCAGGCGAGGCCCTGGTGCGCGTGCTGGCAGCCGGCGTCTGCGGCTCCGACCGCCACATGTTCCGCGGCCAGCTGCCGGTGGCCAACACGCCCATCGTCTTGGGCCACGAGATAGCAGGCACGGTGGAGGCCATCGGCCCTGGCGTCCAGGGGGTGGAGCCTGGGCAGGCCGTCATCGTCAGGCCGGGCATCCCTTGCGGCCGATGCAGAGCTTGTCAGGCCGGCGATGACAACCTGTGCCCTCAACAGAAGGTCCTGGGCGTGAGCGAGGACGGCGGCTTCGCCCAGTACGTCCGGGCGCCCATGGATACCCTGGTGCCCTTGCCCGAGGGCATCCCCTTCGAGGTAGGTGCCATCCTGGCCGATGCGGTAGCCACGCCCTATCACGCCCTAGTGGTACGGGGCCGGCTGAAGGAAGGGGAGCGGGTGCTCATAATCGGTCCCGGGGGCGTAGGCCTTCACGCCGTGCTTCTGGCCCGGGCCCTGGGCGCCGACGTGGTGGTGGCCTCAGACGTGCGGCCCCAAGCCCTCCAGCGGGCGGGCGAGATGGGCGCCCACCACACCATCTTGGCATCAGAGACCCTCCATAATGAGGTTCAGCACCTGATGGGCGGCGTTGACCTCGCCCTGGACTGCGTGGGGCAGCGGGAGACGCTCATGGAGGCGGTACGCAGCCTCCGGCCCGGCGGACGCGCCGTCATTGTGGGCATGGGCTAACAGGACCTGTCCTTGCCTCCCCCCACCATCTTCGCCTGGCGTGAGCTCACCGTCATGGGCTCCTACGGGAGCAGGCGGCGCGATCTGGACCAGGTGATAGGGCTGGTGCTATCGGGGCGCCTCGACCTTTCCCGCTCTGTCACGGCGCGGTTTCCCCTGCGGGAGGCCAACGCGGCGCTGGCGCAGCTGGACGAGCCCGAGGCCGACCACGTGCGCATCGTGCTCCTGCCCTGGGAGGAGAGACCATGACCCAGCCACCCAAGCGCCGCCATGTGGGGGAGTTCCTGGCGAAGGGCGATTGGAGCGATTATTGGACCACCCGCATCAGCCGCGTGGAGGAGGGGCGCATCTGGGTGCGCGGCTACCCCCTGGAGGAGATTGTGGAGAGGCTCTCCTTCGTAGAGGCGATGTGGCTGCTCATCCGAGGCGAGCTCCCCACCAAGCGGGAGGCTGCCCTATGGGAGCTCCTTCTGAAGGTGGCGATGGACCAGCAGTTCATAAGCGCCGCCACCTGCGCCGCCCGCTTCGTAGCCTCCGCCCATCCCGAGTCCCCCATTCCTGGAGTTGCCGCGGGGATACTGGCCCACGGCAGCGTTACCGGCTCCCCTCGGCCAGCGGCCGAGATGATCTACAGAACCTACCAGGCTATGGAGCGCGAAGGGCTATCGCCGCAGGAGGCCGGCCTGCGGACAGTGGACGCTTACCTTGCCCGCGGCGAGTCTGTCCCAGGCCTCGGGCACCCCATCCACAAGACCGCAGAGCCCCGGGCAGAGCTGCTCCGGCGCAAGGCGCAAGAGATGGGCGCCTGGGGCCCCAAGGCGCAGCTTATGGAGGTCATCCAGGAAGCCACCCAGCAGCGCATCGGCAAGAGGCTGCCCATCAACCTGGCGGGCATGATGGCCGCCCTCTACTGCGAGCTGGGGTTCGACCCCTTGGAGATAGAGGCCCTGGCCGCCATAAGCTATGGCTTCGCCATCGCCGCCCACGTGGTGGAGGAGATCAAGGAAGGCGTACCGTTGCGCATCATCCCTGAGGCATTGGGGGCCCGCTACGCCGGCCCCCCAGAGCGGCACATCCCACATGACCGGTGAGGGAGGTCCAGATGGTCGATTACAGCCGGTACCGCACCCTGCTCATAGAAAAGAGCGATAACGGCGTCTGTGTGGTGACCATGAACCGGCCGGAGAAGAGGAACGCCGTCAACCTGCAGATGCACCAGGAGCTGGAGCAGATCTGGCTCCATATCGCAGAGGATGACGAGGTACGATGCATCGTCCTCACGGGGGCGGGGCCCGCCTTCTGCGCGGGAGGCGATGTGGAGGGGATGGAGACGGGCTCCTTCCGTCCCCAGGGCCCCCGCGTGCCCTTTTATATGGTCCGACGCCTCATCTCCAACCTGCTGGAGGTGGAGCAACCCATCGTGGCCGCCGTCAACGGCGACGCCGCCGGCCTAGGGGCCACCTTGGCCCTCTTCTGCGACATCATCGTCATGAGTGAGACAGCCCGCATCGCCGACACTCACGTGCGCATGGGCCTGGTGGCCGGCGATGGTGGCGTCATCATCTGGCCCTGGCTGGTGGGGATGGCCCGCGCCAAGGAGTTCCTCCTCACCGGCAGGTGGGTGGACGGCAGGGAGGCGGAGCGCCTGGGCCTCGTCAACTACGCTGTCCCTGCCGACCAGGTCATGCCCAAGGCCATGGAGATAGCCCACATCCTGGCCCAAGGGGCGCCCATGGCCATCCGCTGGACCAAATACGCTATGAACAAGGTGTTGAGGGAGCACGTGAACCTGGCCTTGGACTCATCCATGTTCTTGGAAGCGATGACCATGAGCAGCGAGGACTTGCAGGAGGCGGCCCGGGCCTTCCGGGAACGCCGCCGACCGCAGTTCAAAGGTCGATAAGGAGGTGAAAGCCATGATCAGAACGCCCCTTACCGAGAGGCTGGGGATCACCTACCCCATCATCCAGGCCGGCATGGGCGGGGTAGCCAGGGCGGAGCTGGTGGCCGCCGTCTCCAACGCCGGCGGCCTGGGCGTCATCGGCGCCGGCTTCATGTCTCCCGCCCAGCTGCGGGAGGAGATCCGAAAGGTAAAAGACCTTACGGATAAGCCCTTCGGCGTCGATCTCCTCCTGGCCCGTGACTGGCCGGGGCAGGAGGAGATGATAAAGGTGATTATAGAGGAGCGGGTACCCGTCTTTGCCTCTGGGCTGGGGAATCCCGCTCCCTATGTGGAAGCCTTGCACCAGGCGGGCATAACCGTCATGGCCGTAGTGGGCACCGTGCGTCACGCCCGGCGCGTGGTGGAGGGGGGCACCGACATCGTAGTGGCCCAGGGCACCGAGGGCGGGGGCCACACAGGCCGCATCGGCACCATGGCTCTGGTGCCCCAGGTGGTGGACGCGGTGGCTCCTACGCCGGTAGTGGCCGCCGGCGGCATCGCCGATGGCCGCGGCCTGGTGGCCGCCCTTGCCCTAGGCGCCTGTGGCGTCTGGGTGGGCACCCGCTTCGTCGCCACCCACGAGGCCTTCGCCCACCAAAACTATAAGCAAAAGATCCTGCAGGCCACCGAGGAGGACACCGTCGTCACCAGGGCATTCACGGGCAAGGACTGCCGCGTCATCCGCAACCGATACGTGGAGCTGTGGCAGGACCGCCAAGCGGAGATCCAGCCCTTCCCCTTCCAGATGATGGTAGACCCCGAGAAGATGGAGGCTGCCGTCCTCCACGGCGATACCGACATGGGCATCATGCCCGCCGGCCAGATCGCCGGGGCGGTGCGGGAGGTCAAGTCCGCCGGCGACATCGTGCGGGAGATGATGGAGGAGGCTGAGGCGGTGCTTTCCCGTCTCGCTGAGAGGTATGCTGGGCTCCGCAAGGCACCTTAACCTTGGGGCGCTGACACTAGGGTAGTAACACAGGGGAAAGGGGGGTGCTGACATGAGCTTCCAGTTCCTGACTCTGCAAAGGCAGGACAAGGTGGCTGTCCTGACCCTTAACCGCCCAGATAAGCGCAACGCCCTATCTGTCGCCCTGCGCAACGAGATAGATGCCTGCCTGGCAGATCTGGAGGCAGACGATGGTGTGAGCGTGGTGGTCATAACCGGGGCCGGTCCCGTATTTTGCGCCGGCTTTGACCGCAACGAATTCTTCCAGAGGGAGCCGGAGCAGCTCAAGGCTTTCATCGAGTCCACGGACCGGTTCCATCTCCGCCTGATGAACTTCCCCAAGCCGCTGGTGGCCGCCATCAACGGGCCCGCCATGGGCGGGGGGCTAGACCTGGCCGCCCTGTGCGACGTCCGTATAGCGGCAGACACGGCCATCTTCGCCCACCCCGAGATCAAGTTCGGGGCCCCCACCCTCTATGGGCCCCTGGCCGAGATCATCGGTGGCGGCTTGGCCCGTGACCTATGCCTTACGGGGCGGCACATCGACGCTCAGGAGGCGCTGCGCATCGGCCTGGTGAGCGCTGTGGTGCCAGCAGATAGGCTCATGGAGGAGGCCCTGGCGGTGGCCCGTAGCATCGCTGAAGCCCCCCTCGCCACCCTGAAGCGCGTCAAGGCCATGATCATCGCCCGCTACTGCTGGCGGTACACCCCCGGCGAGGACTTCTTCGCCACCCTCCAGATATGAGGACGCCGCCACTGGGGGCACTGTAGGGACCAAATGGTCAATAGAGGGGTCCACAGCCCCATCTGCTCGGTTACCGGGCGCCATGGGCTTCCCGTTGACCTCTAGGGGGGACATGGCTATACTCGCCCCTGGCATGGGCGGCCCTCTTTCAAGCATTCAGGTGGTAGAGGTGGCCATCTGGCTGGCGGCCCCAGCGGCGGCTGCCATCTTGGCCGATTGGGGGGCGCGGGTCATCAAGGTGGAGCCGCCCACGGGCGACCCCATGCGGCAAGTCTACAAGACGGCCTTCAGCAGCTCGGCCGAGGAGAACCCCTTCTTCGAGCAGGCCAACAGGGGCAAGTGGAGCGTAGTCCTGGACCTAAAGCATGAGAAGGCGAGGGACGTCATGGGCCGCCTCCTTAAGGGGGCAGACGTCTTCATCACCAACCTGCGGCCCCGCGTCCTGCAAAGGATGGGCCTAAGTTATGACGACGTCTCCGCCCTCAACCCACGGCTAGTGTACTGTCAGGTGACGGGGTACGGCAGAGGGCATCAGGAGGAGAACAGGCCCGCCTATGATATAGGGGCGGTTTGGGCGCGGGCTGGCCTGGCCTACATGGGCAGCCCGCCCGGCGCAGCCCCTTCCCAACCTCCCACAGGCATTGGGGACAACACCACGGCCATGGTGGTGGCAGGGGCGGTGAGCGCCGCCCTGCTGGCCCGAGAGCGCACGGGCCAGGGCCAGTACCTGCACGTCTCCCTGCTGCGGGTGGCAGCCTACATGGGCAACTGGGACATCCTGCGGGGCGCCCGCCTGGGCACATCCGTGCGCCCCCAGGACCGCTATCACATGCGTAACCCCTTGGCCAACTGCTATCAGGCCAAGGACGGCAAATGGTTCTGGCTCCTCCTGGTGGAGGGAGACCGCCACTGGCCCAACCTGTGTAGGGCCATAGGCCGTGAGGACCTGAGGGACGATCCCCGCTTCCAGACCTTGGAGCTACGCAGCCGCCATGCCCCTGAGCTGGTGGCGGAGCTGGACCAGACGTTCGCCCTCAAGACGCGGGAGGAGTGGGCGGAGGTGTTCAGGGCCCACGACATCTGGTGGGAGCCTGTAAACTCCATCGACGATCTATTGGCCGATCCCCTGGCCCGGGCCGCAGGGGTGTTCGTAGATGTGCCCACAGAGGACGGGGCGCTTAAGCCCCTGGTGGCCTCCCCGGCGGACTTCGGCGGCACGGTCATAAACCCAGGGCCAGCCCCCCAGTTGGGCCAACACACGGAGCAGGTCTTGCTGGAGCTGGGCTACCAGCCCAGCGAGATCCTGGCCCTGAGGGATGAGGGGGCCATACTCTAGCTGAAGCAGCCCTCTCTCTATCTGCCAGTGAACCTGGGCGGCCTCTTCTCGGCGAAGGCCCTCGCCCCCTCCCGGGCATCCTCGCTGCGCATGATGACAGCGGAGGCCTCGTTCTCCAGCCGGTATGCCTCCTCCAGAGGGACGCCGGAGGAGCGGATGACCGTCTCCTTGATCTTGCGCACCGCCAGGGGCCCGTTCTCAGCGATGGTGCGGGCGAACCGCTCAGCGGTGGGCATCAGCTCCGCCAGGGGCACCACATAGTTGACCAGGCCGATGCGATAGGCCTCCTGGGCAGGTATAGGGTCGCCTGTGAGGAGGATCTCCATGGCCTTGCAATAGGGGATCTGGCGGGGAAGGCGGGCCATGGAGCCCCCGCCAGGTACCAGGCCCCTCTTGGGCTCCATAAGGCCCAGGGAAGCGTGCTCGGCAGCGATGCGGATATCGGTGGCCAGAGCCAGCTCCGTGCCCCCGGCCAGGCACCAGCCATTGATAGCAGCGATGACGGGCTTGTAGATGGGGCGCAGCCGCATCAGGGCGATGTCAATAAGCCGTACGCCGTCTATCCGCTCCTCCAGGACGCGCCGGTCCCACTCGTCCTCTGGCGCCCTAGCGCGGGTCATTAGGGGAATGAGGCGCTTCAGGTCGGCCCCGGCACTAAAGGCCTGATCGCCAGCCCCAGTGATGATGGCCACCCGCGCCTCCGGGTCGGCGTCGAACTCTAGCCAGGCCTCAGCCAGGCGCACCACCATCTCTGGGTTCATGGCGTTATGCACCTCGGGGCGGTTGAGGGTGATGTAGACGATGTAATCCTTCTTCTCGTAGATGACGGCCGTCATCTCCTCCCTCCTACGATGAGAATTGAACCCCCTCCGGAAGCGCTTTGCTCAGGGCCTCGACCGCCTGCGCCACCATCTCCTCCACGATCTCCCTAGCTGGCCTTATCCGCCGCAGCATCCCGCACACCTGGCCGGCAGCGTTCATGAGGAGCTCCTTGCGCCCGGCATCGCGGGCGGCGGCCAGGAACTGGGCCATGAACCCACCCTGATAGGGGAAGGGGAGGGTGGGGAGGCCGCGCCTCTCCCACTCCTCCAGCAATGGGTTGTTGATGACCCGCGCCGTCTTGCCCGTGTAGATACGGGTTACGCGGGTGTCCTCCTCGGAGGCCTCCAGGATGCGGCGCTTG
>JAVVHA010000025.1 GCA_032249735.1 Dehalococcoidia bacterium
GGTCGTGCCCCCCCATTAAACACAGACTCCTACACATAATTCCTTACACGACCCCTGCCCCGTTTCGTTTCGACGGACATATTAATAATCGAAACGAAACGGAACCGGCAGGCCAGGGCGGGCCTGCCCATCCTACCGACCCGTTCGCCCAGGCCTTGGCGGAGGCCTCCGAGCCTGAGGAGGACGAGCAGCGAGCCCAGGAGGAAGCCCACCCCCCACAGCAACCTGAGGCCCCGCTCCCTCTGCCGGCCGATGTCCGCTGCCTATGCCCCCGCTGTGGCAGTGAAAGCGAAATATTGAAAACTAAGTGTCAATGCGTCTCTTGTCTTCTCATTTTCGACCCTCCTCGTATTCCAAGCTGGGCACTGGAGGTGTTCCGGGAGGAGGGGGTGCTGGGGCAAACTCCGGATAAAACTCCGGACAAAACTCCGGACAAAACCCCGGACAAAACCCCGGACAAAACTCCGGACAAAACTCCGGACACGTGGGGCGAAAACCCCGGACACAAAACCCCGGACATGTGGGCCAAAAACTCCGGACAAAACTTCGGACAAGGGGAAACCCCGGACACGGAAACTCCGGACAAGCGGGCCGAAAACTCCGGACAAAAAACCCCGGACAAAACCTCGGACACCGGGGAACAAAACCCCGGACATAGAGAAACTCCGGACACTGAAACCCTGGACATCAAAACTCCGGACACCAAAACTCCGGACACCAAAACCCCGGACATCAAAACTCCGGACACCGAAACCCCGGACACTGAAACCCTGGACACAAAAACTCCGGACACTGAAACCTCGGACATCGCCAGGCGAAACCCCGGGCAGGGGGAAACTCCGGACAGTCTATGCCGGGCCTGCGGCAAGCTCCTGGAGAAGCCCCGGCGGGGGCCGCCACCCCGGTGGTGTTCGGATGGTTGCCGCAAGCGATTCACGAGGCAAGGAGGTATGGCATGAGCTGTCTCATCTCCAACGCCGAGTTTATGGAGGAGAGGCAGGGGGTCCGCCTCTATCGTGCCGAGGGGGTGTTACTGCCTTCGGCCAGCAGCATCGCCGCAGCGGTGCTACCTAAGGAGAGGCTCCGTTACTGGGCCCAAAGGGAGGCCATCGAGCACATGACGGCCGCCCTTCACCGCTACGTGGGCCAAGTCCTCACGCCCGAGGCCCTGGCCCTGGCACGGGAGGAGGCCCTGCGCCGCCCCGATGGTCTTGCCCGCCAGGCGGCCGCCATCGGCCAAGGCGCCCACGCTGCCCTGTCGCAGCTGGTGACGGAGGGCGGGGAGCCGGCGCCGGGGTTGGCGCCGGTGGCCCGTTGGCTGCGGGGATGGGAGCAAGAGGGCTTCATCTGGCATAGCGAGCTGGCCCTGGGTTCCCCGGCGGTGGGGGCGGCGGGCCGGCTGGACCTATTGGGGGTGAGGGTCGAGACCGGCGAGGGGGTGGTGGCCGACCTGAAGACCTCTGCCGCGGCCAGGGACGAGCACTTCCTGCAACTGGGCATCTATTGCAACATCGTCCACCACCTGGGGCTGCAGGTGCGTGGCTTCATCCTCCTCTTGCCCCGCACGGGCACGGGCCTGGAGGTGACAGAGGTAGACCTGCCCCGGTGGGAGCGGGCGGCCGCATACGCCACCGAGCTATTCTGGGCCCTGAAGGGGGAGCTGATGGGGGGTGCCGACGGTGCCTGAGCCCTCCTGGAAGAGGCATGAGCGGCAGGTGGCCCAGCTCCTGGGTGGCCGACGCCAGCCCAACATCGGCCGCCCCTCGCCCGATGTGCTCAGCCCTCGGTGGGCCTGCGAGGTGAAGCTGCGTTCCCGCCTCCCCTTATGGTTGGAGCGGGCCCTCAACCAGGCGGTGGAGGATGCGACCATGGGGCGGCTGCCCCTGGTGGTGATAGTGTGCCCTCAGGGTCGGGGCAAGAAGGCCAGGAGATACGCCTTCCTGCCCCTCGAGGCCCTGGTGTCGTGGGGAAGAGAATCAGACGACAAGAAGGAGGTAGGTGACCCATGACGAAGGAGCAAGAGCTCATCAATGCCGCCATCAAGGCGGGAGAGGATGGCCTGACGGCCCTGGGCTTCGCCCTCGACCGGCTCGTCGAGGCGATGGAGGCGAGGGACGAGGCGGACATGGTGGTGGCGGTGCATACCGCCGGGAAAGGGCTCTACGAGGCCCAGGAGGCGCTGCAGGCCATTATGGGGGTCCTCCGAGAGTTGCAGCGCTCGAGGAAGGAGACAAGGGGCCCTAAGCTAAGGCTGGAGGCCGACTAGGAGGTGAGGAGCCATGAGCCGGGAGGAGGAGCTGCTGGATGATGCCATCGAGGGCGTGGAGGCGACGCTCTCAGAGCTGACCATGGCCTGGCGGCAACTCCTTGGGGCCGAGGATGCGAGGGGTCCCGGCGGCCAGGTGGCGGAGACGCTCCTCTTGGCCCATCGGGCCCTGGAGCGGGTCCTCGGCGACCTGGAGGAGCTGCGGCGCCTGCGCGAGGTGGGCCCCCTGGGGCGGCGGGGCGAGGAGGGGCGCTAGGTGGGCAGGGCACCATCGCTTTCCCCCCTGGAACGGGCTCTCCTGCAGGTCTTCTCCCGCAAGTGGCGCCTGTGTGTGGAGTGCGGCTCCCCCCTCGCCTCCCGGCGCAGGAGTGCCCTCTACTGTGGCAAGAGATGCGGCTGGAGGGCAAGGCAGAGGCGTCGACGGGAACGGTTATGGGACGCCCTTAGATAGGCGCTGGAACACGCCTCATATCTGAAGGCGTGACGCTCAGATTCGAGGGTGTTCCAATGTTGTTGCACCGCTCTTGGCCGCACCTGAGGCCTCCCCCTCCTGCCGCAGCCGCTCCCTGAGCATAGCGGTGGGCTCCTCCAGCAGGTGCGGCAGCTGCCCCAGCGCCCTGGGGTGGCGTAGGGAGTCGTAGGTGTAGCTGGTGGCCCGCGCTATCTCTTGGTGAGAGTAGCCCGCCAGGTGCACGAGGACGGCCAGGCGCCAGATGGGGCGAAGCCTGGTGGCTCCGCGTGCCTCCATTGATAGCTCTATCGGCGCCGCGGGCCGTAGAGGCCCAAGGAGCGGAAGGCCCAGTCGAGGGCTTTGGAGCGGAGGCGCTGGCGTTGTTCCTTTTCGCCCTCTCGAGCTACGCCTGGCTGGAGGCCCCATGACCCAGCCGACTTCGCAAAAGGCACGTTTTGCGAAGCGGAGCCCGGCTGCCGGCCCCGGGGCTCACAGCTAAACGGGTGGCTGACAGCAAAACGGGGCGAGGCAAAACGGCCAGGAGTGGGCCATTCCAGATACAACATGGCACACTCTGCCAGACGTGGACGGCGCGGCTGGGACTGCAGAACCCCGCCAACCGTCTCTTCTACCGCCTCTCGCAGAAGGGCTTGCAGGGCATCCTGCTCCATGGGGCACCTCCCTCCCTGTCCTCCGAGTGCCCCCTGTTAAACACAGACCCCTACCGCTAATCCTTAGACGACCAGCAGCATAGGGCCAGACAAGCAGACGGCTGGCCCAGCCGGACGTCAGATGGCACGACAGCTGGCTTAGGCACCCGGAGGAGCACGGCCCAGGTCCATCTCGAACTGTCGTTGGGCCGGGCTGACATCGATGGGCAACTGCGGCGGAGGCTCCTCCAGCGCATCCTTAAGGTCACGGATGGTCTGCACCGCCATCCAGGAGCCACGATGAAGGCGATAGTAGCCCACCCGGCGTATCCCCTCCTCTGTGCGCTCTAGACGCACCAGGCCGGGCCGCGCCGGTGGCAGGGGCACCTCAGCTAGACTGGCCAACATCCCCTGGGCATAGGAGCCGAAGCATTGTCCCGACTCGCCGGCGACAACCCCGGCAACCCCGTCCGCAGGGATGAGGGTAGCGATGTCTTCGGCGCTCAGAGGTGCATCGGGCCGAGCAGCGTCGATGTAGCCCTGCCACCCCTCCAGCGGGAGCAGAGGCTCCTCGGTCTCAAGAGCGCGCAGCTCCTCCTCCAGCACACGCCCCCTCTCGTCCATCCGCTCCATGGCCGCCCGCTGGATGGCGACATAGGCCCGTTGCAGGATGGGCTGTAGCTCGCCGACGACCGTCTCGAACCAGCCGATGCGGCGGGACAGGGCCTCGTAGACCTGGGCTTCCACCGTGTCCCGGTAAAAGAAGTGCAGCACCACCACTTCCCTTCGCCGCTGTCCCAGGCGGTCGATGCGCCCGATCCGCTGCTCCACCTTCATGGGATTCCAAGGCATGTCGTAGTTGATGATGGCGCCGCAATTCTGGAGGTTGAGGCCCTCTCCGGCGGCCTCGGTGCACAGGAGCACCTTCAGGTCGCCTCGCTCGAATCGCTGCTGGACTTCTGTCTTGCTCACTGCCACCCATCGGCCGGCACCGCTATCCCAGACCTCCCCACCCCTGCCCGAGTAGCATCCCAGGCGCGACCCGAAGGAGGGACGCAGCCTCTCCCGCAGGAAGTCGAGGGTGTCGGTGTACTGGGTGAAGACCAGGACCTGGTCGAAGTGCTTCAGCAGTTCCTGCAGCTGCCTCTCGAGGGCATTGGGCTTTGTCTCCTCAGTAACGTCCTTCAGCTTTGCAAGCAGAGCCTCCAGCTCCTGTAGCTCCTCTTGCCACTGCGCGGGGCGCTGCAACTCCTCCAGAACGTCCTCTTCCAGGTCGGCCTCCTCGATGTCCTCTTCCTCTAGCCCGGCAAGCCGCCTCTCGTCCTCCCACCTGCCTAGGAAGAACTCCCGCCTCCTCTCCAGGCTCTTCCTCAGGGCACACAGGCTGCTGGTCAGGCGCTGCCGGTAGACCCGCATGACGAATCCAAGCCCCCTCTTAACCCGCTCGTATCTTTGGTAGTACTTGGAGACGTAGTCCTCCGTCTTCTGGTAGAGCTCCCGCTCTTGCTCGGTCATCTCCAGCCAGACCGGTTGCGGCCGCCGCTCCGGCACGTGCTCCCGCACCAGCCCCCTGCGGTGATACTCCCTTAGCAAGGTGCGAGTGTGGCGGTACATGAGCCTCGCTGTGGGAGCTTGGCGACGAAGCGCCTCCAGGAGCCACCGCTTCTCCGCCTCGTCGAGTGTATGTACGGCCTTGGTGCTGCCGCTCATGACCAGGCCCTTGATGCGCTGCAACCCCACCGCGCCTATCTCAGCTTTCGCCTCCTCCTCCCAGCGGCGGTCCCATCCCCAGGCATCCACTGCCTCTTGGAGGAGGGGCAGCAGTGTGCCCCAGTCCATCTCCTCATGCGAACCCTTGCGCAGCTCCTGGTAATAGGCCAGGAAGGCCCACTGGTCACGTTGCCAGCGGCCGGGCATCCCTAGCAGCCGCAGCAGGTCCCAGGCCTCCACCGGGTGGACCTGCATGGGGGTGGCCGTCAGGAGCAGCAGCCCCCTGGTCCGCTCCCTCAGATGTTCCAGGAGCTGGAGCAGCCGGTTGGGGCGATATCGCTGGAGGTCCAGGAAGTCGCGGCGGCGGGCGTGATGGGCCTCGTCCACGATGACGAGATCCCACGGGGCCGCCTCCAGCAGTGTCCGCGCCCTCTCGGGCCGCCTCACCATCTGGGCGGAGGCGATGACCACCGGATAGGCCTGCCACGGTCCCTCCTCGGGCACGTCCTGGTAGCGGTCCTGGGGGTAGCCGAACCAGACGAAGCGCGACCCATCGTAGAAGGGGGCATCGATTTCGAAGCGCTCGCGCAGCTCCTCCTGCCACTGGCGGGCCAGGCTTCTGGGCACCAAGATCAGGCAGCGCCTGGCCCAACCCGAGAGGAGCAGCGACCGGAGGACGAAGCCGGCCTCAATGGTCTTGCCCAGCCCCACCTCGTCGGCCAGCAGACGCCGACAGGGGAAGCGGTCCAGGACATCGTAGGCCACCATTCGCTGGTGCGGGAAGGGCCTGACGGGCGCCGTCTCCACTCCCACCCGCCACCCCTTGTGCACCAGGTAGGGGGCGTCGCGGACGAACTGGACCAACCAGCGCAGCCTGGCGTCCCCCTCGCTGGTGGGCAGGAGGGAGGGCTCTTCCAGCGGCGGCTCGGCGGGGGCCAGCCGCACCAGCTCCCGGCGCACGGCCTCGGGCAGCGGCACCGTCATCCAGCCAGTCTCAGCGTCCTCCCACAGCCGCTCGAACCTCTCCGCCTCGTGGTGAAAGTGCTCCGGCTCCCGCCAGGAGCAGAAGACGTGAAAGCTCTCGTAGTTGTTGCGCCAAGCGGTGGCCGTCTCGTTGATGCTGCCGGAGAAGGCTATGCCGTCGCCCTGCTCGTCCCACAGCACGCCCCCCTTGGCGTGAAAGTAGCCCCCCGAGGCCACCGGCTGCCTGGTGTAGGGGTCGGCCTCCACCACCACCCGCACCTCCAGACGGCCCTGGGCCACCAGCCAGGCCAGGACCTGCAGCCGCTGCCTCACCAGGGCATCGGCCAGGGCCTGGGCGTCCCGCAGCAGGTCTAGGAATCTGCCCGCCAGCCGCTCCTGAAGGGAGACGCCCCGCAGCACCGCCTCCACATCCTCGGGCGAGAGCTGGGCGCCCACCAGGAGGCGCATGCGGCCCCCCCGGGCCACCAGCCGCGCCACCCCCTGCGCGGCCACGGCCAGGGCGTGGGAGGAGAAGAACCCGGCGATGCGGTCGTAGCGGACAGCCCTCGACAGGGCCGGCAGGTAGAAGGACTCCAGGGGGCGGTCGGCCGGGCCGTAGGAGTGCCCCCAGGGGTAATCCCGCAGGCCTCCCGCCTCTCCCTCGGCCATGGGGGCCTACTCCTCCTCTTCCTCCTCCATATCCTCAAACCGGCCCTGCTCCGCCCCGGCGTCCAGCGGCTCCGGCGGCACCTCGATGTCGGGGAAGAAAGTGATGCGCATCCCCTCCAGGGCTGCGGCCTCGGGCAGGAGGAAGCCCACCGGCCGGCCGCGGTTATAGCGGCGGGTGCGGGGGATGACCTTCACCGCCGCCTGGAACAGGGCCAGGAAGTCAGGGTCCCGCAGGTAGCCTGTCTGCTCTAGGAAGCGGCGGCAGGCCGGTTCTCCCTCCTCTTGATAGAGCCACATGGCGGTGTGCAGGCCATCCACCAGGCGGGGGAAGGAGGCCCGCTTGGGGTTCACGTGGTTGTCCCCGAGGCGCTCCCTCGGCTCCAGGAAGCGCACCGTGTCTCCCTTGCGGGCCAGCAGGCGGTCGCGGCCCAAGAGGTCCGCCACCTCCAGGCCGGCCGAGAGGGCCAGCTTACGGGCCTCGTCGAAAGGGAACTCGCGGGCGCGGAAGGCGTCCCAGGCCAGGATGTACCACTCGCTGGCGGCGTCCCAGCTGGCCGGCCGCCCCGCCAGCATCTGCTCCTTGCGCAGGGCGAACACCTCCCGCCGGGCGATGCTGAGGGCCGCCTCCGGCTCCAGGGGCCTGGGCTCCCCCGTGCGCCGGTCCACCTCGGCGCTGAGGATGGGCCAGTGGCGGGAGAGGACGCCCAGCACGGGGCCGAAGGTGGCCAGGTAGAGGTCCACCCCCTCCACCCCGTAGCGCTGGTACTCCTCCGCCTTGCGCCGGGCGGTGGCCCGCACCTCCTGCAGAAGGGTAGCGTCCCAGTAGGAGGGCTCCCGCTCCTCCAGCCGCGGTCGGCAGAAGAGGAGGATGGTGCTGCGGGCGGCGTTCTTCCTGGCCTGGTGCAGGCTGTGCTCCGACTCGGTGTGGACCGGCCAGGAGGAGCCGATCTCCCAGCCCGTCTCCAACAGGGCCAGGCCCAGGGCGTTCCACATGGCCGTCTCCCGGTGGGTGAACATGACCACCATGGCCCCCTCTGGCTTCACCACCCGGCGCATCTCCCGGAAGGCGCGGCGCATCTTCAGCAGGTAGTCGCGGGTGGCCAGCTCCAAGGCGTCGCCCCGCTGGCCGCGGAAGAGGGCGGGGTTGGCCACGGCCTCGGCGTGCTTGTCCGTGAGCTCCGTCCTGAACCAGTCGGGGTAGAGGTCACCCACCGAGCGCTTGAGCCAGACGTAGAAGAAGTCCGACAGCTCGGCGTACATGACGTTGTTGCCGTAGGGCGGGTCCACCACCACGGCATCCACCGAGGCGTCGGCCAGGCCGTGGAGGGAGGCGGCGTTGGCCAGGGTCACGGTGGCCGGGGGCGAGGGGGAGGCGGCGGGGAAGAGGGGACGGGAAGGCGCCAGCAGCTGGCAGAGGCCCTGGTAGGCCTCCACCACCTGGGACAGGGCCCAGGGGAAGCCGCCCCGCTCCTTCAACGCCATGTTCATCTCGGCGAAGGTCCATGCAAGGGCGAAGTCGTGCCGTTCAAAGGTGTTCCGGATCGACAGCCTCCCCGCGTGCCAGGAGGCCAAAGAGGAATTGTAGTCTGCACACTTGTCCAGCGCCAGGGCGAGGTAGGTGCGGACGGCGGCGGCCCGCTCCCGGCCCAGCTCCCGCTCCATCTGGGGGGCCAGCTCCCGCAGGGCCTCCAGGTAGGTGACCAGGGCCAGGAGCTGGCGGGGGGAGAACAGCTTGTACCAGTGGTCCATGCCGTAGCGCCGGGCCTCGTCGGTCTTGTGGCCGGGCGGCACCTCCTCGGTGGGTATGAGGCCCTTCTCCAGCCACCGGGCCCAGCGCTCCTTCAGGGCCTCCTCGGCCCGGTGCAAAGCTTCCTCTTCTGCCGGATGAGGCTCACGAAACTCGCGCCACCCGTTGCCGGCAACCTCGATAGCGTAGAGCTGGGCGCCCATCTTCCCCTCCTGGGCGCAGCGCTTGATATAGTCGCCGGAGATGGGGTCGCCCGTCCAGGGGGAGACGGCGTTGCCGCGACGGACGGTGCCCCGGTCGGGGGCGTAGCGCTCCTCCAGGCGGCCCTTGGGGCCGCGGACGATCTCGAAGCGGCACTGGTCCCAGGCGGGGTCGGCCAGGAGGCGGACGGCCACGGCCTCCTCGTCATCGCTGCTGGGACGCCTGAGCCACCAGTTGGGGGAGAGGGGCACCGGCTTGCCGGTGGCGGGGCAGGGCACCGTGCGGGCCCATAGCCGCGCCATAGCGATGCCGTCAGAGAATGGCTGAGCATAGAACGGCTCAAGCCTGGGCACAGCAACTTCCTTCAAGCGATTTCCCCATGCCTCAATGTCGCCTGCTAGCGAGTTGCCGAATCGAGCCGGGAAAACAAGGGTCGCAACAAGAACGACGCACGCCACGGGGTTAAGCTCCGATGCCCAGACAGGGAGGCCCAGGCGCAACGCTTCCAACGGGATGGAACCCCCTCCCGCCATGGGGTCCGCCACACATGGTGACATATTGTTCCTAGCCTGCCGAGTGATTTCGCGAAGCAGGGCGAGATCCCGTTCGTCAAGCGTAACACGGAAGGCTCGGGCGTAGGTGAAAGCCTTCGCCTCTTGGCCTTCTAGCCTCAGCGCACCCCGGCGAATGGCCTCCATCTTGGTCTGCGCCGCTACCGGGTCGCCCAGGATGCCCAGCATTCGCTTGAACCAGGCGTGGTAGGCGGCCTCGTCGGCGAAGTGGCGCCGCAGCAGGTCCTCGTTCCCCTCCCAGGCGGGCAGGAGCGCCCCCAGCACCGCCGCCCGGCTGGCCACCAGCGGCCGCCGCGCCCACCAGACGTGCAGGAAGTAGAGGGGCGGCAGGGCGCTGCTAGCCTGTCGCTCCCTCCGGCACTCGACCCCTATCTCCTTGATGGGCAGCCACTCCTCTATCAGGCGTCGATCGCCGGCCATCTTCCCTCCTCATTCGCCCGCCAGGAGCAGGCGCAGGGCCCTCAGGGCGTTCTGGCCCCGGGCGCCTGCCCGCTCGCCGGCGGCCTTGGCATACCAATACAGGACCTCCTCGTCCACCATGGCGGCGATGCCCGCCCGCAAGAGCGCCCAGCGGCTGGGCTTCCGGACGGGAGCCATGGCCCACAGGAGGAGCACGATGCGCGCCCCCAGGGTCTCGTCCAGGCGCAGGCGGCCCCGCCCCCTCTCCTCCAGGCGGGGGAGGGAGAAGCCGCGGCGGTGCAGCATCTCCAGGACGGCCGGCAGGGCCCCCTGCGCCCGCGGCCCCTCCAGGGCGGCCAGGCGTTGGGCCCGCCCCTGCCGGCCATGGGCGACGGGCCCGCCCGATGGAGGCCGCCGTAGGCTGACGACCATGCGGGGCACCGTCAGGTCCAGGGTGAGGGTGAAGGGCCTGTACTGGGCCCGGGGGTGGGCGCGGCGGGCCAGGGACGCTGACGTTGCGGTCATTGCCCTCCTCCTTCGTATGGCGAGGCGGTGACGCGGATGTGACCCAGGCCGGCCAGGTCCAGCACGTCCCGCAGGTCGCGGTAGTCGGGGCCGCCCACAGCCAGGCCGGAGGGGAAGCTGAGCCGCAGCGTGACGTTGACATGGGCCTGGGACGCCTCGCCGGCCTGGGCCTCCAGGGTGGGCGGCAGAGAGCGGTAGCGCTCGGCCGGGCCGCTGAATTGCGTCTCCCACTGGCCGCCGTCGGGGAACGTGACCGAGACTGCTACATCCACGGCCGCCGTAGCCCGGGCCAGGTGCCCCATTACGTTGCGCAGGGCGGAAAGGCGGGCCTGGGTATCGGCGCCGGTGCCCTGCCAGAAGACCTGCAGCTGGCCCAGGGCCGGCCAGCGGGCGTCCCTGGCCTTGGCCTCCAGCTCGGCCAGGGCGAGGCCCGGGTCGCCATGGGCCTCCAGCCGCAGCGGCGCGGCAACGGGCTCCCGGTCCATAATGGTGACTGCCTCGCCCTCGGCCGCCCTCCCTTCCCGGGACGGCCGCTCCCGCCGGTAGATGGGAATGCCCCTGGCCTCTACCTCGCTGGGGAGGGCCAGGGCGTGCTGGGCATCGATGACGATGTCGGGCAGGTCCTGGTCGCTGTCAGAGGCCAGGTTGGCGGCCAGGTCGCAGTAGAGCCACACCCTGTTGCGGATCCCCAGGCGCACCACCTCTTTCAGATAGGTAGGCTCCAGCAGCAGCGGCAGGCGGACCCGCTCGGCGAACCGCTCGAACAGGGACTGGAGCGGCACCATGCCCTCGTCCTTGCCGAAGGCGTCGCGCCGGACCAGGGCCGGCGCCATGGGGGCGTCCTCGGCGCTCTTGACCTTGTTCAGCTCCCGCAGCCGGCGCAGCACCGTCTCGGTGTGGTTGGCCCTGGTATCGCCCTGGTCCTCGATGTGCAGCCGCTCGTGGGCGAAGGGCCTGTAGGGGGAGTCGGCGTCGCCCACCGGGTAGAAGAGGTGGCAGTAGGCGCTGGTGATGGCCACCCGGACGTTGAGGTTGGCCTCCCGCCGCCACTCCTCCAGGCGCTGGCGGTGCTCGGCGCTGAGGCGGTACTCGTCCAGGCGACGGGTGTCCCGCAGCAGGCGGTCCAGGGCTAGGTAGCGACGGGCCTGGGCTACCATGCGCTCGCGGCGGTCGGCGTCGGCCACCAGGAAGAAGAGGGTGTTGCGGAAGCGGCGGTAGCCGCGCTGGACGCCAGCGTACTCCCACAGCTCCCTCACCCTGTCGGGCACCGCCCCCTCCACCTCCCGGAAGGAAGCTGTGTCCCAGTGGAGGACCACCAGGCGGCCCCTGGCCTCGTCCTCCACATCGGCCGGCTCGCTGGGAAAGGTCACCACCCGGAGGCCGGCATCACGCCAGAGCTGCCTGATGCGCCTCTCGACCTCGCTGCGGGCATCGTGCAGCGGGGTAGCCTCCGTCTCGTCTAGGACGATCTTGTTGAGGGATGGCTCAGTGTGGAAGGCGTAGCGCCTGCCTTCGAAGTCCAGGTGCCAGCATTCGTCCAACAGGTACTCCAGCGCCTTCTGGAGGTGGGCGGGGTCGTCTTGGGGCGTGAGGGTGGCCGCCAGCAGCTCGTCCAGCTCGATTCCCCTGGCCGGGGGCTCGGTGAGGCTGTGTAGGAAGACGGTGTTGGCCACCCGTGTGGCGTAGGGCGGGTGGCCGGCGAAGCGCTCCCGGTCTATGGCCTGGGCGTGGGCCTCGTCGTCGGGCCGGGCGATGTCATAGGCCACCACCGAGCGGAAGGCCACCTTGTCCAAGCGGCCCGTCAGCTCGTCGACGATGTCCGGGTCCCCCAGGTCCACCGAGAAGGGGTGGATAAGAAGGTCGTGGTCGGCCGAGGTAGCCCACAGGCGGCGGACGGCCTTGGCGAGCAGCCGCAGGGCCCCCCGGGTGCGTTGGAAGTTGGGGATAGTGGCCAGCTTGCCGTCCAGCACCTCCATGAGGGAGGGGTGGAAGGGGTAGCTGCTCCTGAGCCGCTCGCGGTAGGAGGCCTGCACGACCGCTGCCGGCAGGGGGTAGCCCCTGTCGAGGCCTGGCGGAGGGCGTCGAAGTAAGCCTCGGCCACGGCCGCCGCTGCCGCTTCGTCCACCTGCTGGAACAGCCTCTGACGCAAAATAGGTGCTATGTCGGTTGCCTGGGCAGGGGTGACCACCTTGGCCGGCCGGCTGACCACGGACTGCATCTCACGGAAGGCCCGCTCCAGGGCCTCGGCCAGCTCCTGGTTCTCGGCAGCGAAGGCGTCGCCGGTCGCCATGCGTCGCTCGGGATCCCAGGCGAGGGTCAGGACGACGGCTGCACGGGGGGACGAGGCCGCCCAGTCGGCCAGGACCTTGAGGAATACGGGCAACTGGTCGGCCGCTGGGCCCATAGCCCGCATGTAGGGTGCGGGCTCGTCTATGAGCAGAAGCACCGGTCGGTCGCCTATCAGCCGTTCCAGGAAATGGGGCCCTGGCGCCTGGCCCCGGCGGTCACTCTCCTCCACCAGCCGGTACCCCTCGGGGCCACCGAGCTGAAAAGCGATCTCGCCCCACAGGTGTCGTATACGGACGCCCCCCTTTTCCACCCCGTTGGCTGGGTCCAGGTCCTGGTCGCAGGTCACGCCCACCACTTGCTGCGGCTCAGGCGGCACCAGACGGGGGTCCAGTTGTAGCCGCTCCAAGACCTCGGGCGCCACCGGTCGCCAGGTGGCCAGGTGGTACAGGGCGATTAGGGTATGGGTCTTGCCCCCGCCGAAGGGGGTATCCAGCCGGAAGAGGGGTTGGCCGTCGGGTCGCTGCCCGCCAGGCGCCCCATGACCTCCCTTAGGAACGAGATGGCCCGTTCAGTGGGGTAAGTGTTGGCGAAGAAGAGGGCCGGGTCCTGGTAGATAAGGTGAGCCTCGCCCCGCATGACGTCAGATAGGCTGGCCACGAACAGCTCGTCGCGTATCTCCCCAGAAAGAACCTCAGGTCTGGGCACACAAACCCTCTTGAGTGGTGGCAGGCTCGCGACCATGGTCATCCCTACCAGAGCAGGTGAATGGGCAACTGCAGGAATATTTTAACCACTACGGCTCACGGTGGGCACAGTGCCCTCGCGTCCTGTCAAGTGGTCAGCCAGGCGAAGAAGCGCTCCGCCACCGCTCTGGCCACCTGATAGGTCGCCTGAGAGGTCGAGAGGGTTGACCACGACTGGAGCGCCTGCGGCGTCTTGGGTTCTCGGGTATGCTGGCCTTACGGCTCGCCGGCGCGGGCACCTGGGACCTCCGTTCTGTCGTATGAGCCACCTTGGCCAGCTCCTACGGCTTCGTCCTGCGCCTGCTTCCGCGGCCGTAAGGCTACTAGTGGCAATTAAGGGAAGGCAGACGTACTGCCGTTGCCGTCACGGCCCATGGCAAGCAAATGGACCGGTGGGAGCCATTGGGACCATCATCGTGGACAGGCGGGAGTGACGCCTGTGATGCCCATTCAAAAGGGCGTGGCTGGTGAGGTCTGCTATGCTGGCCTTCCGCCTTCCACGCCACCATGGGTAAAGGCGCTAATGATGCAAGGGTGCTTCTTGAGGTCTCAGGCGCGGAAGCGGCTGGGGATGCCCTTCAGGGCTTGGGGGAGCTAATGCAGATGCGTGCTCTGGACGTCATGCAACACAGCCCGGCCTAAGCCTGTACCTCCGCCTTCCGAGGCTGTGTACCGCCCCGGGGTTATCGTAGTGCTAGCCTGGCCCGTTGCCGGTCATCTGTTGAGAAGATGTGGAATCTCCATCGCTGGGACCCGGGGCCGCCCGTGCCACCTGCCCGTTGACCGTCGCCGCCGGCCTCGCTACCCTTTTCTCTCTGAATGGAACATATGTTCCAGAACGCCATCTGTGTCCTTGCCCTGATGCCGGGGAGGGCCCTCGCCCCCTGGGAGATAGGGGTCTGGGCCTCGGGGCTTGAGGGCCTCTCCCCCAGGGCCTGCCTGGCGGGGGGCGCCATCTACCTCGACCTCTCCTGGCAGAGGGGGAGGGAGCGGGAGGCGGCCTTGCACGCCCTCTCCCTGGCAGAGGGCCTGGGGGCAAGGGCGGGGGTGGGAAGGGGGATGGCGGCAGCGGCCCTTGCCGCAAGGCTTGCTCCTCCCTCGGGCGTCTTCCTCTTGCCCGAGGATGAGGGGGAGCGGATGCGCCTCCTTGCGCCCCTCCCCGTCTCCCTCCTGCCCCTGTCGGGTTGGGCGCGGCGCCGGCTGGAGCTCCTAGGCCTCGCCACCCTGGGCAGGCTGCAGCTCCTTGCGAGGGAGGCCCTATGGGAGCTGCTGGGCGGGGAGGGGGAGCTCTGCTGGTGGTGGGCGAGGGGCATAGACCCCAGGCCCTTCCCCTGGACGCCCCAGGGGCCTGTCGAGGTGGGGGTGGAGCGGGAGCTGCCCTGGCCGGAGCTGTCGCCCGAGGGGCTGGCCGCCCTCGTGCGCAGGCTGGCCCATGAGGCCATGGCCGCCGCAGGTGGCAGGGCCTGCCGGGAGGCGGAGCTCTGGGGGGAGACGGCCTGGGGGCAGGCCTACCGCCTCCCCTGCCGCCTTGCTGCGCCCACCGCCTCGGCCGAGGAGCTGGCCCGCGCCCTTACGGGGCGGCTCCTGGCCTCGCCCCCGCCTGGGCCCCTCCTGCGGGCGCGCCTCCTGCTGCGGGGGCTGGTGGGCGAGTGGGGGAGGCAGGAGGGGCTGCTGCCTTCGGCCAGGGACAGGGGCGGGCTCCTGGAGGCGGCCCGGGAGCTGGAGGGGAGATACGGCAGGCCCCCCATCTATCGGCCGGTGGAGGTGAGGCCATGGGAGGCGCTGCCGGAGCGCCGGTGGATGCTCATGCCCATCACGGGCCGGGGGAGGTCATGAGGGGTCGTGAGCATGGCCGCCGCCAGGAGGGGGTCCTTCTGCCCCTCAGGGGGAGGGGCGCCGTCGTGGCTGTGGGCGACCCCTTCTCGCCCGAGGCGGCGCTGGTGCGGGGGAGGAGGGTGCCGGTGCTCGCGGTGCTGGGGCGCCACCTGCTGGAAGGGGAGTGGTGGCGGGGAGATGAAGGGGAGGCCCTGGTGCTGCGGCTGCTCCTTGAGGGCGGCGCCGTGGTCACGGCCATCGCCCCCCTGGAGGTGGAGGATGGCTAGGGCGGAGCTGCACGTCCGGTCCTGCTACTCCTACTACCAGGGGGCGTCCCACCCCCATGAGCTGCTCCTGCGGGCGCGGGAGCTGGGCATCTCCGCCCTGGCGCTGGTGGACGTGGACTCCCTGGCCGCCGCCCTCAGGTTCTCCCTCACCGCCCGCTCCCTGGGCGTGAGGCCCATCGTCGGCGCCGAGCTGACCCTGGTGGAGGGTGGGAGCATCGTCCTCCTCTGCCGCGACGCCCGGGGCTACGGCAACCTGTGCCGCCTCATCTCCCTGGCCCACCGCCATGACAGGCGCCGCCCCGCCGTCGCCCTGGAGGCGGTGCTGGAGGAGGCCCAGGGCCTGCTTTGCCTCCTGGGGCGCCGCTCCCCGGTGGCGGCGCTGGTGCGCTCCTGGCGCCTGGAGGAGGCGATGGCCCTCACACACAGGCTCTGGGACGCCTTCGGCCAGGGCCTCTACCTGGAGGCCTCCCATCATCTGCTCCCTGGCGACGACCACCTGGTGCGGGGCCTCCTGCGCCTCTCGCGGGAGACGGGGGTGCCCCTCCTGGCCACGGCCGACGCCTTCTACCACCATCCCCGGCGCAAGCGGCTGCTGCAGGCCCTGGCTGCCATCCGCCACCGCACCCCCCTGGACGCCCTGGGGGAACGCCTCCCCAGGGGCGATATGTGCCTCAGGGGGAGGGAGGAGCTGCTGCGCCGCCTGCCGGGGCTGGAGGACGCCTTCCGCCTGGCCGACCGGGTGGCCGAGGAGTGCCACCTCTCCCTGCCCGAGGACCTGGAGTACCGGTTCCCCGAGCCGCCGGGGGGAGATGCCCTGCGGGAGCTGCGGCTCCTGTGCGAGGCGGCGGCCAGGCGCCGCTACGGCTACCTCACCCCCAGGGTGAGGGAGAGGCTGGAGCGGGAGCTCGCCCTCATCGCCCGCCACCGCCTGGCGGGCTTCTTCCTCCTCTACCACCGCATCGCCCAGGAGGCGCGGCGGGTGCTGGCCGACCTGGGGCTGCGGGACGCCGATCTCCCCCTGGAGGCGGCGCCGGTGGCCAGGGGGAGGGGCTCATCGGTGGCCATGCTGGTGGGCTACCTCATCGGCCTCTCCCACATCGACCCCCTGGAGTACGACCTGGGGCTGGAGCGGTTCTTGCCCGAGGACCGGCTGGTGCGCCCCCCGGACATCGACCTGGACCTGCCTCGGGAGGCGAGGGAGGAGCTCATAAGGCGGCTCCTGGCGCTCTTCGGCGAGGGGGCGGCCCTGGTGGGCATGACGGTGGCCTACCGGCTGCGGGGGGCGGTGCGGGACCTGGGCCTGGCCCTCTCTTTGCCCAGGGAGGAGGTGGGCCGCCTGGCCCGGGGGCTGGTGGAGGGGGAGCCCCTGGGGGAGCAGCTGCGCCGCCTGGGCGGGGAAGGCCTCCTCCGGGGCCGGCGGTGGCAGCTCCTCCTGCAGCTGGCGGGCGACCTCCTGGGCATGCCCAGGGGCCTCGCCCAGCACCCCGGGGGGCTGGTCATGAGCTATGCCCCCCTTTACCGTCTCTGCCCGGTGGTGCCCTCAGCCATCCCCGGCCGGCGCATCCTGCAGTGGGACAAGGAGGACGTGGAGGACGCCGGCATCCTCAAGGTGGACCTCCTCTCCCTGGGGGCCCTCTCCCAGCTGGAGGAGGCGCTAAGGCTCATCGCCCGGCGGGAGGGGAAGGCGCCCGACCTCTCCCGCATCGACTACCAGGACCCGGAGGTCTACGACCTGCTCTCGCGGGGCGACACCATCGGCGTCTTCCAGGTGGAGTCGGCGGCCCAGCGCCAGACCATCAGCCGCCTTCGGCCCAGGACCCTCTACGACCTGGCTCTGGAGGTGGCCTGCGTCCGGCCCGGGGTGGGCGTCCAGGGAGGGGTGAGGGCCTTCCTGCGGCGCCGCTTGGGGCTGGAGCCCGTCTCCTACCTCCATCCCCTGGAGGAGCCGGCCCTCGCCCGCACCCTGGGGGTGGTCCTCTT
The DNA here is from genome assembly GCA_032249735.1 of Dehalococcoidia bacterium. GTDB lineage: Bacteria > Chloroflexota > Dehalococcoidia > SM23-28-2 > HRBIN24 > JAVVHA01. The sequence continues at coordinate 17,268 of JAVVHA010000025.1, forward strand.
CCAGGACCAGGTCAACGCCCTGGCCATGGCCGTGGCCGGCCTCTCCCCCGCCGAGGCGGAGGAGCTGCGGCGGGCCTTCTCCCGCCGCCACAACGATGGGCTCATCCAGCACTGGCGAGGGCGCTTCGTCGAGGGAGCAAAGAGGAGGGGCGTGCCCGAGGAGGTGGCCGAGGCCATCTTCGGTCGCTTCTCGGGGGAGTACATGTTCCCCGAGGCCCACGCCGTGGCCTTCGCCGTCACCGCCTACCAGCTGGCCTGGCTCAAGCGCTACCACCCCGACGCCTTCTACTGCTCGCTGCTGAACGCCCAGCCCATGGGCTTCTACGACCTGGAGTCCATCAAGGAGGACGCCAGGAGGCACGGCGTCTCCCTCCTGCCGCCCCACGTCAACGCCTCGGCGGAGCTGTGCACCCTGGAGGGGCCGGGGCTGGTGCGCCTGGGGCTCGCCCTGGTGCGGGGCCTGGGCCGGGAGCTGGCGGGGAGGCTGGTGCGGGAGCGGGAGGAGGGAGGCTCCTACCGGGACGCCTGGGAGCTGGCGGCGAGGACGGGCCTTCCCCAGGAGGCGCTGGTGGCCCTGGCCGACGCCGGCGCCCTGGAGGGGCTGGCCCCCTCCCGTCGCCAGGCGGCCGCCCAGGCGGTTCTGGCCCCGCGGCCCAGGCGGGGCATGAGGCCCCTTGCCCTGCCGCCCCCGCCCCTGGCGCTGCCCCAGCCCCCGTCCCTGGAGGAGGCGTTGCGGGAGCTCTCCTCCCTCTCCCTCCTCCCCGAGGGCCACATCATGGCCCTCCTCAGGCCCCACCTGCCCGGGGGGGTGCTGACGGCGGCGGAGGCGGCGCGTCTGCCGCATGGGGCCAGGGCGACGGTGGCGGGGAGGGCCATCCGGCTGCAGCGGCCGGCCTCCACCAGGGCCGTCTTCCTCAGCCTCGAGGACGAGACGGGGGACATCTCCTGCCTGGTGACGCCCGGGGCCTGGCAGAGGCTGCGGGCCGTGCTGGTGCAGCCCCTGCTGCTGGTGTGGGGCGTAATCGACCGCACCGACGGCGCCCTCAACCTGAGGGTGAGGGGAGCCCAGGGCCTGCCGCCCCTGCTGAAGAGGCCCAGGGCGAGGCAGTGGCGATAGCTTCACCAATCCCGCCGCGCCCACCGGGGGATGCGTCCGCCTCCATGTTGGTCGGTGACTTTCCCGTTTCCGGACTGTTTGGAGAGCACGGGCAACGAAGCAGCCGCGTGAGCACCCCTTTTAGGCCCTTCAGTCTGGGCTCCCGTATTCAGGTGGGGATAGGAAGGCGCCGGCCAGGACCTAATGCCCCCGCACTGCCATGTCCCTGATGGAGAAAGCGGAGGAGATGTTGGCCATACTCAGGCGTTGGGCCACGCATCGCACATCGGCTTGGCCCTTGATGGGCGGGCTTCAGTAGTCACCGAACCAGGGCCCGCCTGGGCG
>JAVVHA010000026.1 GCA_032249735.1 Dehalococcoidia bacterium
GGTCGTGCCCCCCCATTAAACACAGACTCCTACACATAATTCCTTACACGACCTCCAGGCCTCCATGACGTCCACCTGCTGGAAGCCCGGCAGGTCGGCGCCCACCCCCTTCTGGAACACCAACACCGTCAGCCCATAGGCTGCTCCCACCGACACCAGGTTCATCAACACGGCCTTGGCCGGCACCACTACTGAGCGGAAGGCCAGCATCAGCAACAGGAAGCTCAGCCCCAACACGAAGGCGAAGACGATGGGCGTGTATCTGTCCACCAGGGCGAGGAAGTCGGCCTGTAGGCTGGCCTCCACCCACCAGGACGCGGGCGTCCACCCCAGCGAAGGCCTGGGGCACGTAGCGCTGGCGCAGGGCGTCCACCGCCCGCACTGCCTGGGGGCTGCCCGCATCGGCGCCGATGGGCACGGATAGAAGGCCAAGGTCGTCTACCTGGTTGGCTGTGAAGGTGGGCGGCCCGTAGGTCGGGTCAGCCACTAGCAAGGCCTAGAGGCTCTGCATTGCTACCTGGGCCTGGGGGGAAGACAAATTACCGTCGATGACCACCTGGGCCGGCTGCACCAGGCCGGAGGGGAAGTAGCGGGCCAGGGCGAGAAGGCCTGCTTGGAGGGCAGGGTGCTGGCGCCGTTGAAGCCCGTCTCGAGCTGGCGGCATGGGGCGGCGAGGGCGACCAGCAATGCCACCGCCATCCCGAGGCCAAGGATGGGGCAGCGCATCACGACGCGGGCCACCCAGTCCCAAAAGCCGCGGCGAAAGTCGGCGCCGGCGAAGCGGGCCAGGAGGGGCATCCGCAGGGCGTTGACCCGGTCCCCTAGCAGCCCCAGCAGGGCCGGCACAAGGGTCAGGGACGCCAGGACGGCCATGGCCACCACCAAGACGGCGCCCAACGCCAGGCTGCGGAACACGGGCATGGACACTGTCAAAAAGGCCGACATGGCGGTGATGACGGTAAGGCCGCTAAAGAGACGGCACGTCTGGCGGTGTCGCCCGTGGCGGCGATGGCCTCCACCTGGTTTAGCACCCGCGCCCGCTCCTCGCGATAGCGATAGATGATGAAGGGGCAGTAGTCTATGCCCACCCCGAGGCCCATAACGCTGATTACGTTGGTGGCGAAGAGCGCTGGCCTGCCCGGTACGTAGGACCCGGGAGCCATGCTGGCCATCCAACCCACGGAGGACGGCGCGGATGTGCTCCACCCGCTCCCCGGCGCCGTCCATGTCCCCGGCCAGTGTAAGGACCGGGAGGGCGGTGTGGCCATCGGCCGACACCAGGTTCTCGCCCCCATGCTGGTGATAAGCCAGGGCGTTGGAGACCACCTCCGACCCCAGGGCGAGGAGATGCTCGTAGAGGGCCTCCACGAAGGCCCCGAAGGTGGGGTCGGCGGCGGTGTGGGGCTGTCTGAGCGGGCGATGACTATCACCCGCAGGGGTCAGGCCCCCGCAGCCGTTGCTCCAGCAGCTCCTCGACCTCCTTGGACTCGTTGCGGCTGTAGACCTCCTACTCGGAAGTGAGGCCACTCCCCGGGAGGGTAAACGCGATGGCTGCAGCTGCCAGCAGGGCCACGACCTAGGCATCCACCACCATCCAGGGATGGCTGGCGCACCAACGGGCAAGCCGTCCACGCAAGAGCGTTACCGTCACTGTCTGACCCCCAATCTGATTCGCCTTACCAGGACATGCCGTGACAGCGGCGCCGACCTGGCCCCGCTGGCGGCCAGCTACAGGGCCAGCAGGTGTCATAAGGGGGGGTCAAGGTGTGTACCTATGCCTGGCAAGAGGCAGGCGATGCGTCCAGCGACCACGTCGGGCCGACGTCCCTTTCTACCAGGGCAGTCATCCTCCTGCCCGACGACCACCATGGCACACGTCGGCTCTTCCCACACCGCCCCCTTTATCACCGTTATCATCCCTTCACCCCGCTCTTCACCGCTAATCCTAATTAGCCTACGGGCGTTATCATCGCGTCCCAGCCGGTCGCTCGGCAGGGACAATAGTGGTCCGGAGGGCCCGGAAGGGGGCCTCTAGAAGAGCCGCCAAGCAACGCGGCGTTGCCATGTACCCCTTCGTTCGCATCGTCTGCATGCTGGCTATTTTTTGCATCTCAAAAAGAGTGTAAATGCCTACGAGAGATACGACTTAACCCCAGATGGGCCCTGTCCCCGCCACATGAGCAGGCCAACGGGTGTCGGGAGAGGCGTCAGGATGGTGCCCTGGCAGCTTCTCAGCGCTGTTCTTGCCCCCCGACCCACACCAGGTGCGATTTGGCAGCGCCCATCCCCCGTCTCCCGAAATCACCAACCGTACATGTCGCACTCTCCCCCAACCGGTTCGCCACCAGCCCTGCCCCGTGTTATCATGGTGGGCTGCGATGGCCCTGCGGCTGGGCAGCCTAGCCTTTCTCCGCACCCTCGCCCGCCTCCTCCTGACCGCTGCCCAGGGATACTCCCAACATGGCTGCTCGCTTCTGGCCGCCGCCATCTCCTACTACGTCATGTTTTCCCTCTTCCCCCTCCTCATCTTCGCCGCCGGGGTGGCCGCCCTCATCTTACGCGACCCCGATCTCCAGCGGCGAGCCATCGACGCCATCCTGGACGCGCTGCCCTTGAGCCCCATCAAGGGGAGGCAGGACCTAGAGGACCTATTCCGGACCATCAGCGGCCCCACAAGCGGGGGCATCGGCCTGCTGGGGTTGGTGGGGTCGGCCTGGAGCGCCAGCAACATGCTGGCGGCAGTGCGCCGCAGCCTGGACGTGGTCTTCGAGACGCCGTCCCGGCCCCTGGTGAGGGGCAAGCTGGCCGACTTCACAGCCATGGCTGCTTTGAGCCTGCTCCTTTTGGCGTCCGTGGGCCTCAGTCTGCTGCTGGCCTTGGCCCAGCGACGCTTGGTGGGGGAGGGGGCGGCGGGCGCAGCATTAGATGCCCTGCTGCTGGCCCTCTCTTACTTCCTGCCCTTGCCGGTGTCTCTGGCGGCCTTCCTGTTCCTCTTCGTGTGGGTGCCGGCCACCCGGCCCTCTTGGCGCCACGCGCTGGCCGGGGCGACGGTGGCAGCGTTGCTGTTCGAGGTGGCCAAGAACCTGTTCGGCCTCTACGTGCGTAACTTCGCCAACTTCGACTTGGTATTCGGCTCCCTGGGGGCGGTCGCGGCTTTCCTGTTCTGGGTCTACTTGAGCGCGGCCATCATGCTGTACGGCGCCGAAGTGGTAGCTGCTTCCCTGGGACGTGGGGAGGCCTAACGCGCCTCCCAGAGCGCCAGGCGCAACCGCTGGCCGTCCAACATCTCCCCCAGTATGCGGGCGCCCTCGGGGGCGGCCCTCTACCAGCTCCAGCTAGAGGGTGTCCTGCTGCATCTAGTCGCCGCTGCGGGCCAGGAGCTGCCGCAGCTCGTAGGTGATGGTGGTATCCAGGCGCAAGGCGTAGTCGTGTCGGTGGGCCACCTTCAGCGCCTCCAGCGCGGTCTCCATCACGTCCAAGCAAGGCCCTACCCATCTCGAATGGCGGGGGCGGCGTCGAGGCGTTCTCCTTTCCAAAGGGCGATATGTCCCGTTGGGAAGCCAGGATGAAGGGGCACACACAGCCTGGGGCAAATTACGCGAATTCGACCCAGGCGGAGGGCCACGAAGATGTGGGCAACCATGGTAGCGCGATGCGGGCTAGGAGCCCCAGGGGATCCTGGCCTTCTACGCACCCGGCCGCCCCCCTGGCTATGGCAGGGGAGCCTGGGGAGGAGTGACGCCACTCCAGCTGCACCTTTTCGCTGGTGCCTTCTCGTGGGGTGGCCCAGGGGGTGGCGCACCATGGCATTGGTAAGTACTTTGGCGTCGCCGCAAACGGCTTGGGGCCAGGACGCCCGGGGATGCTGACCTTCCCCCTGCTTGATGGCCTCGCCCAGCAACACGTCAGAGGGTGATGACCAGGTCGGCAAGTGGCGTCATCGCTAGAGGCCTCCGTAGCTTCGGTTTTGTGCAGCCCATTTGATTCTGCGGCAGTGCCGGTCCATCCACATAACGCCCCTCAGGGGACTGTTGGAGGATTAAAATGGGGAGAGCGGGAGGTGACGATATGGCCCAGGAGCAAGAGGTGGGCAGAGTGACGGATTATTTCGCCCGCGTGGGCGTGGCAGGGGTGGAGCTGACCGGCCACCTGCGGGTGGGCGACCGCATCCGCATCCGTGGTCACACTACTGACCTGGAGCAGGTGGTGGAGAGCATGCAGATCGAGCACCAGCCGGTGCAGGAGGCGGGCCCGGGCGATAGAGTGGGCATCAAGGTGGTGGACAGGTGTCGCCGCGGCGACCGCGTCTACAAACTGATAGGTGGCTGAGACGGCCTCTGCACCTGCTCCCGTAGGTCCCGAAACCGGTACTCCCGCAAGCGGATGAGCTGGTGGTAGGAGCCGAAACGCGCGTCGTCCTCCACTAGATCTAGGGGGTCGTAGTGGTCATCCTCGTGGGGCGGGAAGATGCGCCGGATCTCATAAGTGGTGGTGCGCTCGGCCGGGATGCGGCCTATGTCTCTAATCAGGCGGCGCATCTCCCGTGGCCGCAGGCGCTGGCCGTGGGGGGCGCCGGCGGCGGTGGAGATGGACTCGTTGATGAGGGTGCCCATGAAATCGTTGCCGCCGGCATTGAGGCAGTATTGGGCGAAGCGGGGCCCCTCCTTCACCCATGACACCTGGAGGTTGGGGATCCAGTTGTTGAGCATGATGCGAGAGACGGCGTACATCTTTATCACGTCTGCTCCTGTGGGGCCTGGCCGCACCCCTGGAACCAGCCGCTTACGCCACATGGGCGCCTCCTCGTGGACGAAGGAGAGGGGAACGAACTCGGTGAACCCCCCGGTTTGGCGCTGGATGTCGCGGATGAGGGCGAGATGAGCGGCGCGATGCCGTTCATTTTCCACATGTCCGTACATGATGGTGGCAGTGGTGGGGATGCCTAGGCGATGGGCGGTGGTGATGACCTCCACCCATTGGGCCACGCTTATCCGCCCAGGGGAAATGAGGTGCCGCACCTCGTCATCCAGGATCTCGGCCGAGGTGCCGGGCAAGGATCCCACCCCTGCCTCCTTCAGGGCCTTTAGGTAGTCCTCGATGGAACAGCCAGCCCGCACCGCCCCGTACACCACCTCCTCAGGCGAGAAGCCGTGGATATGGATTTCCGGGACTTCTTTCTTGATGGCCTTGGTCAGCTCTACATAGTAATAGCCGTCCATCTTTGGGGGGAGGCCAGCCTGTATGCACACCTCCGTGGCCCCCAGCTCCCAAGCCTCCCGGGCCCGCCTCACCACCTCGTCTATGGGCAAGAAATAGCCCTCCTCCTCGCGATGGTCGCGAGAGAAGGCGCAGAAGCCACAGTGTTTGATGCACACGTTGGTGAAGTTGATGTTGCGGTTGATGACATAAGTGACCACATCCCCTACGCGGCGGCGCCGCAGCTCGTCGGCTACCATTACCAGGGCGTGCAGCTCCAGGCCCTGGGCCCTAAAGAGCCTTTCCCCCTCATCGACACTGATGTCCTCGCCTGCTAGGGCCTTTTCCAATATGCGGGCTACTTGGCCGTCCAACGCTGCCAGAAACCGGTCCCATAGGCCCCGTAGCTCCTGGAGCTTGGCCCAGCTACCCTGGGTCTCCACCGTCATGGCCTCACCCTCCTTGCCTCAGTAAGGGCCCTCAGCGTCCCGACGCACCAGGCCTGTCTCATCCACCAACGACTGCACCCGCCCCCACAGGCCCTCAGGCACGAACTCCCGCCGGTGGACATATTCGGGGTAGATGGGCAGCCGCTCCCTCAGTTCGAACCCCTCTTGGCGGCACACCTCCCGCACCTCCTGTAGCTTGGGCCAAGGGGCCTCGGGGTTGATGAAGTCCTGCGTCAGAGGGGAGATGCCGCCCCAATCGTTGATGCCGGCGTGGAGGTACAGACGGTACTGCCGTGGCGCCAGGTTGGGAGGCGCCTGGATGTTCATGTCTTGCAGGAGGAGCCGGGCCACAGCCAGGGTGCGCAACATGTCCTCTAGAGAGGGCTCGGGATGGTCCCACATGGGGATGTCAGGCTTGGCGCGGAAGTTCTGGACGATGACCTCCTGCACGTGGCCGTACCGCTCATGCAGCTGGCGGATGGCCAGCAACGAGTCCACCCGCTCCTGGGGCGTCTCGCCGATGCCCACCAGGATACCTGTGGTGAAGGCCACCTTCTGCCGGCCAGCGGCCTCGATGGTGGCCAGGCGCAGGCGGGGCACCTTGTCAGGGCAACGGTGGTGGGGCATGCCCGGGCGCAGGAGACGCAGGGACACGCTCTCCAACATGAGCCCCATGGAGACGTTATAGGGCCGTAAGAGGCGTACGTCCTCCTCCGTCATGGCGCCGGGGTTAGCATGGGGCAGAAGGCCAGTGCGCTGCACCACCATAGCGCACATGTCCCGAACGTACTCCAGGGTGGTGCGGTAGCCTTTTTCAGCCAGCCACCGCCTGTAGGATGGGTAGCGTAGCTCTGGCTTGTCTCCTAAGGAGAAAAGGGCCTCCTTGCAGCCCAGGAGGGCTCCTGCCCGGGCCACGGCCAGCACCTCTTCCTCCGACATGGTGTGGGCGCCCGCCTGTCCTGGCCGCCGGACGAAGGTACAGTAGGCGCAGCTGTCTCGGCAGAGGTTGGTGAGGGGTATGAACACCTTGCGGGAGTATGTGATGACCCTACCCTTATAGCGATCGCGCAGGGCCGAGGCAGCCTTCAGCAGGGCTTGCAGGTCGGGCCCTTGGGCCCACATCAACTCGTAGGCCTCTTCCCTCTCCGGGGGGTGCCCCTCCAGGGCCTTGCCCAGGATGGAGAGGATGCGTCTTGTGGGGGCCAGGCGAAGGGTGGCCATGCTGCCCGTGCCGGACTCCCCCAGCTTACGATGGGTTACTAAGGCCTGTCAACACCCTAGGGAGGTCGGAAAACAACACGTGGCGGAAGGCTAAAGGGAGTTGACACCCTATGGCGAGGGCAGTATATATGGGGTATCCAAGTCGGGGAGCCCGAAAGGAGGGGTGGAGCATGACGACGGTAAGGCAGGAGCAGGAGCTTCTGAAGAAGGCCTTTGAGGGTACGGACCCCATCTTCCGCCTCCTGGCCACCGTGCGCAGCCGTCGGGTGGGCCTGGGTTACCGCATTGAGCCTGGGGAGGAGGAGACCCACCCGGTGACGGGGCGTCGGATGCTCCAGGAACGAGGGCCTCTGGCCTTCAAATCGGAGAAGGAGCCCGTACCCCTGACGGAGGTGGAGGAGGCACTTCTGTGTTGGGCTGCCTGCGGGCCCAACGGGTTGGTGGCCTGGGACATCGCCGTTCATGGCGGCTTCCACGAGCTCACCTGGCTCGCTGGGCGCACCGTCCCATCGCCGGGCAACTCCATGGCCACCGACCTATTGGTCATCAACGACCGAGGGGCCTTCATCTATAAGCCCGGTCTGGAGCGCAGCAAGCCGGTGGAGATCGAAGGAGAGGAAGACTATGGCAAGGTGCTGCGGTGGTACCGGGAGGGCATGATCCAGATCCTCGACCAGAGGCCGGACATCGATTGGGCCATGCGGATGCCTGGGGCGCCCAACGCCACCCTTATGGGCCCTTATCAGTACAACATCAACCGTCCTGGGTCCACCTGGATCATCCCCATAAGCGACGTGGGTTGGCTCAACTCCGCCCTCATCAACCTCTTCGATTGGTGGCACTACTACCCTATCGATGAGTGGAAGGGGGGCCGGCCGGCGGGGGTGGACAAGTGGATCGGGGAGGGGATGCTGGAGCTCCCCATGCCCATCTCGGCCTCGGAGCAGCTCATCTTCCAGGTGGAGATGTACCCCGTGGGGTGCATGGTGCAGAACATCCGCCTGGCGGCCGAGGCCATGGGGCTGGGCACCTGGGTCTTCTGCGGCTTCAACCCGGATGTGCTTATGGGGGCCTTCCCGGAGGTGGCCAGGGGCCTGGGCTTCCAGGTGGAGGCGCCCAACCCTAAGGCCCCCTTGGCCACGGGCCAGCTGAAGATCTTTGGCATCGAAGGGGTCAAGGAGGCCACCTATGTCCCCTCGCCCCGCTTCCCCACCGCCGAGAAGTTGGTGGACCACTGGTTCCATGAGAAGTACGGCAAGGGAGGCGTCTTCAGCGAAGGGGATGACAACTACATCCGGCGCGTGCGGGCCCCATGGAAGGAAGGGACGGCGGAGGAGATCATACGTCACCCGCGCAACCGCCCAGCCGAGTGGGTGCGAGACGCCCTCATCGCTTACATCAACTACTGCGTGGAGAACTATGGCCAGTGGCCTGTTACCTACAACCCTATGCAGGCCCACTTCGGGGCTACCGTCCACCACGTGGACGTGGACTTTTACGAGCGGTACTATGTGCCCGGGTATATCACCGAGGCCATCCGCCGACACTTCCAGGAATGGCACTAGGAGGTGTAGGGTATCGATTCCATCCTTGGGGTAGGTGGTCATAGAGGCGCTTAAGGTCCTACGGGCACTCCATATCTTAGGGGCCGTTCTGGTGGCCGGGGCGGTCATGTTCAACACCCTGGTCGTCATCCCGGCCCTGCGGCGAGTGCCTCCTGCACAGGCGGCGGTAGTGGCCCAAAGGGTGGGCAATGGCCTCATTATAGTGGGCTGGACGGGCCTATTGGTGCAGGGGGTTACAGGTTTCCTACGTCTGGCTCGTCTGCGTCTGCTGGACGACTTTGTGACGCTGTCCCTATTGCACACGGCCTATGGGCGCTGGTTGGGGTTGATGGTTCTCTCCTGGCTGTTGTGGATAGTAGCGGCGGCAGCGCAGACCTTTTGGTTCCGGCCTATGCTGCTGCGTAAGTTGCCATATGGCGCTGGGCTGCGGGAGCTGGAGCGACGGCGTGCCCTCCTGGCGCGTATCTCCTCCTGGCAGGAGCGGCTCTCCTACTTCACGCTGGCCCTAGCCATAGCTGCCCTCGTGGCTGGAGGCTTCATCAGGCTGTAGCCTTTGACCATGTCCCTGGAGCGGGTCCCCTTCTATCGGCAAAGGTTAGCGGGCGGACGGCCCCGCCCTTGGGACCTGGAGGATGTGGTGGAGTTCGCTCGTCACTGGGGCGACCCTGCAGGCGGGCGCCTAATGGAGGGGGAGAGGCCCCTTCTATGGCTACAGCTCGAGGTGCCAGATGAGCCTTCTCTCTATCTTCCCTTGGCACGTGAGGAGCTCCGAGGGTGGGCGCGGGCCCTTATATACGCCTGGCGCCTCTGGGGTGTGGAGCGGGGACAATTGATAGCATTGTACGACTACGGTTCCAGCCCCATGGTTTTCCTGGCCTCTGGTGCTTACACGCCCCACCTCAGCGTCGGGGCTGCTGATGTCCTGGGGGTGGTGCCCGTCTGCAACGATGGCCTGGCGTCCATGGCCTCACGTATGGTGGAGGTGCTGCGCTACGCGCATCCCCAGGCCCTGGTGGCCAGGGCCGATGTCCTGGTCCCCTTGGCGCAGGCGGCAGCGCAAGCGGGGCTGGAGGTGTCCCGGCACTTGGCCTGGGTGGCGGTGACTGAGGCCGAGGGAGTACCCCAGGCATCCCCACCCTGGGCCGTGCCCACCTGGCGCACATGGCGGGCCGATGCTGCCCTTTTCCTGGCTGCTGAGTGCCCCGAGTGCCGCCTCTTCCACGTCCCTCCCCGTCTTTACAGGTTGGATAGGGGGCCCCAGGGGACGGTGGTGGTGGACGCCCTCTTCCCCCGCATCTGCCCGGTGGTGGGATACAGGCTGGGCCCGGCCACGCTGGTGGGCCCCGGCTGCCAACGTGAACCCATGGCTTGGAGGTTGGCCCCTTGTTAGCACCCGACGGTCTCTGGGATGAGATGGACCGCTGGCCTTGGGAGCGCCTGGAGCGCTACTGGGTGCGGCGGGTACGGCGGGTGCTGGAGGTGGCCTCCCGCGAGCTCCCCTTCTACAGGAAGCGGTTCCAGGAGGCGGGCTTCCGGCCGGAGGGGTTCCGTCGCCTGGCCGACTTGGTGCGGGTGCCGGTGTTCGGGCGCCGTCACCTCCTGGCTGCCCTACGGGAGGGGGGATACTACCGTATCGGCCTGGAGCGGGGGCAGGAGGGGGCCGTCGTCGCCCTCAGCTCAGGCACCGAGGGCGACGTCCTATTCCTCACCTATCCCCGCCGGTGGCGGGAGATGGAGCGGCGGGCCACTGTCCGTGCCCACTGGTGGGGAGGGCTACGGCCGAATACGCCAGTCCTCATATCCGCCCCCGCTTGGCACATCTACGCCCTGAGCCAAACGCTTCTGGCGAACGCCCTGGGGTTGCAGGTGGTCATCATATGGGGCACATATGCGCCGCCCTTCGCCAGACAGGTTTTCCAGGCCATGAAAACCTTCCGGCCTCGTTTCCTGAGTATGTTCCTCCCCATGGCCTTCTCCCTGGTGGAGGAGGCGCGAGCGCAGGGCCTTTCGCCCAAGGAGGTATTCAAGGATGTGGGCTCCCTGATGGTGGTGGGGGCGCCCATTACCCCTGGCATGCGCCGCCACTTGCAAGAGCTCACGGGTGTGGAGAGGGTGGTGGAGGCCGCCGGCTCCAGCGAGGGCCTGCTGGCGGTGGAGTGCGAGGTGAGCAGCGGCCTACATGTGGTGCCTGAGAAGTCGGTGGTGGAGGTATTGGACCCCATTACCTACGAACCTTTGCCTCCTGGGAGACGGGGGGCGGTAGTCATCACCAACACGTGGCCTTGGGGCCCCTTGTATATCCGGTACGACACAGGGGATATGGGCGTCGTATACCCAGGCTCCTGCCCCTGCGGGCGACCATCCCCGCGCATCAAGGTCATGGGGCGGCGGGCCCACCTGTTCCGCCTGGGGGATCGGGAGCTTCTGCCCTACGATGTTCAGGAGGCCATAGAGGAGGAGGTGCCAGAGCTGACGGGGGTGACCTTCGCCATACTGGGCCAGGGCCTTAGGGAGGGGCGTCTCCACATCCTGCTACGGGGAGACGGCATCGACCGGAGGAGCACGTCCCACCTCCTCAGCCAACGGTTGGCCGAGAGGATGGGCGTCCCTGTGGTAGTGGAGTGGGCCCCCAGCCTCCCCCTGCGCTGGAAGGGGGTGCCGCCCATCCTCGAGGAGGGGCACTGGCAGGGGAGCTGAGATGTCCAAGCTGTCCCTAGGCATGCTCTCCGCCTTCTGGCCCGAAGGGGTGTTCCGGTATGCCGGCGTCCCCCTGCATACGGTGGTGGAGGCCTGTGTGCGGCGCCCTGCCTCATCGTGGCGCTCAGCCGTAGCCCTGGTGGGCCCCCATGGCGCCTCCCTGACGTACCAGGAGTTGCTCAGGGAGGTGGAGCGGGCGGCGGCCGCCCTGCGGGCCTACCTAGCGCCTGGCCAGCGAGTGGGCATCGCCCTAACTTCGGCGGTGGAGGAGGTGGTCTGGCTCTTGGCCGCCACCGAGGCGGGGGCCATCGTCTGCCTCGGGGGGACGGGGGCGGAGGTGGTCATCTCGCCACAGCCGCTGCCAGGGAAGACGACCCTTTCCCCGTCTGCTCTCCTCTCTAAGGTTGAGGAGCAAGCGCCAGCGGCCCGCCCGGACCTGCGCTCGCCTCGCCTGGTGCTGCCTTCAGTCCATGGCGAGGCCTTATATAGCCACCGCAACCTGGTGGCCGCCGCCCTATCATGGGCCGCCTTCTTCGAGCTAGCCGACGATGTAAAGGTGGCCTTGGCGCTCCCCCCTAGCGACTGGCTGAGCGTCACGGCCTTACTAGCCATCCTCACGAAGGGTGGGACGGCCTACTTAGCCTGGGGCCCTTCCGCTGAGGCGGCGGATGTAGACTACCTGGTGGCCCCCTGGTGGGCTCTTGAGGAGGGCCGGGCCGACATTTGGCGGGGCCATGTGCGAGTAGGGGTGTTGGCCGGCATCGAGGGGTGGTTCTCACCCTGGAGGCGCCGGCGTCTCTCCTCTACGCTGCGGGCCCCTCTCCTCACCGTCCTGGGGCGCAACGACCTGGGGCCCGTGCTGGCCTCTCATCCTGAGTGGTTCCTTTGGGAAGCAGTAGGCATCCATATAAGCAACGTGGACACCCGGCCGCTGGACCCTGCCGATGGCCACCCCCTTTCCCTGGGCTGGGACGTGATCGAGGTGGCGGAGATGGGCGTCAAGTCCCCCATGGTGCCTGAAGGGGCGGAGACGGTGCAAGAGGGATGGGCCCGCACCCGTCTTATGGCAGCCATCGACCCCTCGGGCCTCTTCTTCCTTCGCGGACGCCTATGAGCGTCTCCCAAGCCATCGTCTGGACGATGGGTCCCCTTATGCGGAGGGAGCACGGCCCCCCATACACAAGCCCTCCTCACATCACTCATCCCATAGCTTCCGGGATTGACATAGCCCCATCTCCGTAGTATTTTCATGGCAGACCGTTTCCTAAAGGAAACAATGGGCACGGTAAGGGAGCGAAAGAGGGAGGAGGTGGTGGCCACCTCCCTGCAGCTGTTGGCGCGGCGTCTGCGGCAGGCGCGTCAGGAGGCGGGGATCTCCCTCCGGGAGCTGGCGAAGCGGGCGGGGGTGGCAGCCAGCACCATTCAGAAGATAGAGCGGGGGAGGCTGGTGCCCAGCGTGGCCGTCACGGTGCGGCTGGCGGAGGCCCTCGGCCGCCGCCCTAGCTATTTCATCGATGGCCACATGGCGGACGATGTAGAGGTTCGTCTGGTGCCCAAAGGCCAGGGGCGGGTGGTGGCCAGCCCTGGCAGCCCCATTTTCTTCGAGCGGATAGCCGAGCCCCTCGCCGAGCCCCAGATGGAGGCCTTCCGGGTGGTGGTGCAACCCGGGGGGCACAGTGGCGCCGAGACGGCCATTGCCTATCATGGGGAGGAGGTGGTGGTCTGCCTGAGAGGACAGCTGTTGTTCGAGGTGGCGGGCCAGAGCTACCTCTTGGGTCCGGGCGATACCCTGCACTTCAAGGGGCACCTGCCCCATACATGGCGCAATCCGGGGCCCGAGGAGGCGGAGATGCTCATGGTCTGCGCTTTCCTCTCTCCAGGGAGGTGAGAGATGGACGGCCCTTATGCTCGCGGCGGGAAGAACATCGATAAGGAAGAAAAGACGTAGGAGGCAAGGGAGAGATGGTGGACTTCGGCATGTTGCACCTTTTCGAGCATCCATCTGGCAGAACTGAGAAGCAGGTGCTGGAGGAGCAGTTGGACATCATGGTGCAGGCCGAGGACTATGGCTTTCACTCGGTGTGGCCGGCCGAGCACCACTTCAGCGAGTATGGCTATTGTGCCTCCCCAGCGGTCCATCTCGCTTATGTGGCTGCCCGCACTAAGCGGCTACGACTAGGGACAGGGGTGGTGGTGCTACCTCTTAACCACCCCATCCGGGTGGCCGAGGATTACGCCACCCTGGACCTCATCTCCGGCGGTCGGGTGGAGCTGGGGCTGGGCCGGGGCTACCAGCCTCATGAGTTCAAAGGCTACGGGGTGGACCAGACCAAGAGCCGCCAGATCTTTTACGAGGGAGTGGAGGTGCTGATGCGCGCCTGGACGCAGGAGCGCTTCAGCTACCACGGTCAGTTTTATCAAATGGAGGACCTGGAGGTGCGTCCCAAGCCCTTGCAGAAGCCCCACCCCCCCATTTGGATGGCTGCCCTCTCTGACGATTCCTTCGCCCTCTGTGGTAAGTACGGTTTCAATCTGTTGACGGCCTTCGCCTTTGGGGCAGACGTGACCCGTATCCACAACAACATCGAGAGGTGGCGGCAAGCCTTGCAGGACGGAGGGCGCGACCCGTCCCAGTACCGCATCGGCTGTCTGGCCATGACCTACGTGGCGGAGACCACTCAGCAGGCGCTGGAGGACTTCGCCGAGCCCGTCCTGTGGTACTATCATACCTTCGCCAAGTATGTGGCCCCACCTCCTGGCCATCCACCCATCCCGACCTATGAGCTCTACACCCTCACACGGGACTTCGTCAGCTCCGTGACGTGGGAGGACCTGGTGCGCCGAGGGGCGGTGGTGGTGGGCAGCCCAGACCAGGTGGTGGACCGCATCGGCCAGATCGTGGAGGCCACAGGCATCTCCCTCTATCTGGCCTGGATCCGCATCGGCGGTCTAGATCACAAGAAGGTGCTACGGAGCATGGAGCTTATGGCCTCGCGGGTGATGCCCCAGCTGAAGGCTTTGGGGGCGGCAGCAGGCTAGGGCCTAGTAGGGGGTGGGGCTGCAGCCCCACCCCCCCTTTTAGACGGAACTTCGCAGACTGGAGGGGGCGATGAGGGCGGCTGTTCTCTACGAGGTGGGCAGGCCTCTACAAATAGAGGAGGTGGAGCTGGCAGGGCCCGGCCCCCACGAGGTGTTGGTCCGCATTGTGGCCTCCGGCGTCTGCCATTCCGATCTGCACGTGGTGGAGGGCGTGCTGCCGCATCCCATGCCGGTGGTGCTGGGGCATGAGGCGGCGGGCATCGTGGAGGAGGTGGGACCGGGGGTGAGATCCCTACGCCCCGGCGACCATGTGGTCATCTCGGTGGTGCCCGTATGCGGTCGGTGCCGCTTCTGCCTAAGGGGACGCACCAACCTGTGCACAGGCATCCGCACTGCCCCGGGGGTGATGGCCGATGGCACCCGGCGGCTGCGGCGTGGAGATGTGGAGATCAACCATTTCAGCCTCATATCCTCCTTCGCTGAGTACGTGGTGGCGCACGAAGGGGCCGCTATCAAGGTTCGGGAGGACGCCCCCTTGGAAAAGGTGTGCCTTGTAGGCTGCGGCGTGCTGACAGGAGTGGGAGCAGTCCTCAACCGGGCGCGGGTGGAGCCTGGAAGCTCCTGCGTGGTGGTGGGGTGCGGTGGGGTGGGCCTGAGCGTCATCCAGGGCTGCGTGTTGGCCGGGGCCACCACCATCGTGGCAATAGACATCGTGGCGTCCAAGCTGGAGGCTGCGCGCCGCTTGGGTGCCACCCATACTGTGGACGCCTCGCGGGAGGACGCCGTGGCTATTGTCCGTGAGGTTACCCAGGGAGGGGCCGACTACGCCTTTGAGGTGGTGGGAAAGCAGGAGTCGGCTGAGCTGGCCTTCTCCTGCCTAGCACGAGGAGGCACACTAGTGCTGGTGGGAGTAGGGCCCAGGGAGGCCCGCCTCTCCATCCCCATCACCTTCACTGTCCTTAACGAGCGGGCAGTGTTGGGGTGCGACTACGGCTCTGCGAGGCAATGGCGGGACATACCTCTACTGGTGGACCTTTACATGGCCGGCCGTCTACGCCTGGACGAGCTGGTGAGTGGCGTCTATGCCCTGGACGATGTCAACCGGGCCCTGGACGACTTAAAGACCGGGAAGGCCATCCGGCCTGTGCTGGTTCCCTGAGGACCCCTGGCGTGGGGGCGCCTGGACGTGTAACATCTCCCTATGGGGGCCACCGTAGCTCAGTGGCAGAGCAGCGGTTTCGTAAACCGCTTCCCTATCCTGCCGCCCCAATCTGTGGCACCATTTAGGCACCGTTTTTCTGGCCCCTTTCCCGCCTCCCCCAGGCGGTGCCATGATGCCACGGCCTCCCCGTGAGGTCTAGGCGACAGATGTTCTATTCAGTTGTTAAGGTGCGCTTTCGCAAAAGAGGCCTTTTGCGAAGCGGGGCCCGGCTGCCGGCCCCGGGGCTCACAGCTAAACAGGCGGCTGACAGCAAAACGAGGCGAGGCAAAGCGGCCATAAGTGGGCCATTCCAGATACAACATGGCACACTCTGCCAGCCGGTGGACGGCACGCCTGGGACTGCCGAACCTCGGCCACCGTCTCCCCTACCGCCTCCCGCAGAAGGGCTTGCAGGGCATCCT
>JAVVHA010000027.1 GCA_032249735.1 Dehalococcoidia bacterium
CCTCCCGCAGCTCCCGGTGCTCCGCCAGGCGCACCACCGCCTCGCGATAGGTCCAGCCCTCATAGCACATGAGGCAGAGGATGGCCACAAGCTGGGGCTGGGTGTATAGCCGTTTCGAGCGGGGAAGGACGACCCAGGGGCAGCACCGACTCCGCTACCTCCCTGGCCACCCGGGCCAGCCGCACCAGATTCACCTGGGCCATCGCTCTTGCACCACACAGCAGCCGCCCATTTTAGACCCAGCCTGGCCCCTTTTCTACGGTCGTGTCGCTAAAGTTGTGTAGAAAACGAAAGTGACAGGAGGCGACGGATGGAGAAGGAGGAGCTGCGGGAGCTAGCGCGGGAAGCGGTGCACGCCCGCATAAGGGAGGGCGTGAAGGCGGTCATCGAGCAGGTGCTGGAGGAGGAGATGCGGGAGCACCTAGGGGCGGGCCACCGGGAGAGGACGCCCCTCAGGCGGGGGTGGCGCAACGGCCACTACACCAGGGAGCTCATCACCCCTGTGGGCAAGCTGGAGCAGCTGCGGGTGCCCAGGGACCGGGAGGGGGAGTTGGTCACCGAGGTCTTTGAGCGCTACAAGCGGATGACGGGGGATGTGGAGGAGGCAGTGCTAGAGATGTACCTGCAGGGGGTGTCGGTGCGGCGGGTGGCCGAGATAACCCGGGCCCTCTCCCGGGTGAAGGTGGGCAAGGACGCCGTGAGCCGCATCGCCCGGCGCCTCCAGGAGGAGCTGGCCCTCTGGCGGGGGCGGCGGCTGGAGCGGGCCTACCCCTACCTGTTCCTGGACGCCACCTACCTGAAGGTGCAGTGTGGCGAGCGGGTGCGGGAGGTGGCGCTGCTGGTGGCGGTGGGGGTGGACGAGGAGGGCCACCGGGAGGTGCTGGCGGTGGAGGAGGCAGGAGGGGAGCGGCGGGAGGTCTACCGGCAGCTGCTGCGGGGGCTCCTGGACAGGGGGCTGAGAGGTGTGCTGCTGGTGGTGAGCGATGACCATGAAGCCATCAAGCAGGGGGTGGCCAGCGAGCTTGCCGGAGGCGAGATGGCAGCGTTGCCTGGCCCACTTCCAGCGCAACGTGCTGGCCCATGTGCCCATAAGCGAGGCTGGGGAGGTGGCAGCCGACTTCTGGGCCATCTTCGGGGTACGCCGGGAAGAGACGGCACGGGCCCTGGCCCAGGCTTTCCAGGAGCGCTACGGGCGGCGCTACCCCAGGGCGGTGGAGACCCTTATGCGGGGCCTGGACGACGCCCTCACCTACCTGCACTTCCCAGGCCCTCACCACCGCCTCATCAGGACCACCAACCTGCTGGAGCGGCTCTTCCGAGAGCTGAAGCGGCGCACCCAGGTGGTAGGCGTCTTCCCCAACCAGGAGAGCGCCCTGGACCTGGCCACGGCCGTCATCCTGCGGGCCAGCGAGGACTGGGCCCTCAGGAGGTATATGGACATGACACCTCTTAAGGCCCTCTACACAAAGTTCGCGACTTGACCATTCATTGCATTAGCGGTCTAGGGCATTTACAATGGATGGCGATGCTCTGCGGAGGAGGTGTCGCATGCGCCGTATAGCCATAGTCCTCCTGGGTCTTGCCGTGGCGGTCCTGCTGGTGGCCTGCCGCGGTGGTAGGGAGCCGGCGCCGCAGATGCAGAGGGCGCCGGGACAAGTGCAGATCGTCACTATCACCGCCTGGGCGGGTGGCAACCCCCAGACCGAGCGGGGGCGCATCGGCATGCTGGAGAAGGCGGCCGAGAGGCTCAACGCCCAGCTGGAGCGGGAGGGGTCCAACGTGAGGGTGAGGGTGGAGGGGATCCTGGACACGTCGGGGGACATGGCGCGCAAGTTCGTGCTGGCGGCCCAGGCGGGCCAGGCTCCCGACATCGTCAACAGTTCCCACGCGGACATCGCCGCCTGGGCGCAGGCGGGCTTCATAGTCCCCCTGGACCAGTACATCGCCAAGTACCGTGACAGCACAGACCTCAAGGACATGATCCCCAACCTATGGGAGCCCATGCTCTTCCGGGGGGCCACCTGGGGGGTGCCCCAGGACACCGAGGCGCGCCCCCTATACTTCAGCAAGCCCCTTCTGCGGCGTCTGGGCTGGAGCGAGTCGGACATCGAGGCGCTGCCAGACCGCATCCGCAACGGCCAGTTCACCCTCTACGACATGCTGCGGGTGGCCAAGGAGGCCCAGGACCGGGGCGTGGTGCGGCCCGGCTACGGCTATTGGACCCGCCCCGTCTTCGGCGACAACTATTGGGGCGGCGACTTCTACCAGTTCTACGTCGCCTTCGGCGGGAGCCTGTGGGACCCTCAGTCGGGACGCCTGACCGTGGATCGGGAGGCCCTGCGCAAGTTCTTCCAGTTCCACCACGACGCCATCTTCGGCTACGGGGTGACGGCCCGGACCGTCATCGGCGGCACCGAGTGGAAGCAGTGGCACGAGACGGTGAGCCGCGGCGACCAGGTGCTGTTCTGGAACGGCGGCGTCTGGCAGTGGGCCGAGTGGGCCCAGGGCTACCTGGGGGGCGACGAGAGACGATTGTGGGACAACGTGGGCTTCGCCCTCATCCCGGCGGGGGAGCCGGGCCGCCGACCCACCACCCTGTCGCACCCCCTGGCCTACATGGTGACGTCCGAGAAGGCATCGGGCCGGCGCAACCAGGAGCTGGCCTTCCGCCTCATCGCCCTGGCCACCAGCCCTGACCTCAACTCGGAGTACGCCGTCCAGTCCAAGCACCTGGCCATCTTGCGCACCCAGCTCAACGACCCAACCTACACCCGTGACCGGTTCTTGGCTGCCACCAGCTACATGGTGGAGCACGCCTTCTTCCTGCCCAACAACCCGGACTACGGGCGTTTCGACGCCACCCTGGGACGTGTACTGCTGGCCCTCGCGGCAGGGCAGCTGAACGTGGACCAGGCGGTGGAGAGGGCCATAGCCGACCTGCAGTCGGCGGTGCCTGAACTGGTGGTCCGGTAACCCCAGGCTCCCCTTCTGGGCTGTCGGGGACGGGGCAGGCGGTGGCTAGAGGATGATCGAGGGGATGATCGAGGCCTGGACCAGGCTTGTGGCCGCCGCCCCCCGTCCCGCCGCGCTGGGGCGGCGGTGGCTGGGGCCCCTCATGTGTGTCCCTGCTCTAGCCCTGGTGACCGCCTTTCTGGTGGCGCCCGCGGCCCTCACCCTGCACATCAGCATGACGGACATGAGCCTCAGCACCCTTGGCTCCGTCCAATGGGTGGGGCTGGAGAACTACCGTCGCCTCCTGTCGCGGCCCGAGTTGCCCAAGATCGCCCTGAACACCCTGCTGTTCGTGGGCGTGAACCTGGTCATCTTCAACCTCTTCCTGCCCCTGGCTGTGGCTACCCTCACTGCTGCCTGGGAAGAGCGCCTGGGGCGACTGGTGCGGCCCCTGTGGCTCCTGCCGCGGGTGACGCCTTCGGTGGTCTACGCGCTGCTGTGGGTCTGGCTGACGGCGCCCGCCCCCTATGGCACCCTCAACCAGCTCCTGGCGCCTTTGGGCGTGGGTGGGGGTAGTTGGCTTCTGTCCTACCCCTGGCCGGTGGTGATAGTGGCCGACGGGCTGGTGGGGACGTCCTTCGCCACGATCCTGTTCTCCGCCGCCATCAGGGCCGTGCCCCGCGAGCTATGGCTGGCGGCAGCGGCCGACGGCGCCTCCTACTGGCAGACCTTTCGCTACGTGGTGCTGCCGCTCCTGCGGTGGCCCATCATGTTCGTAGCCACCTACCAGGGGCTCTCGCTGCTGGCCTCCTTCGAGTTCGTCCTGCTGCTGACCAACGGGGGTCCCGGCCTTTGGCAGACGGAGGTCTGGTCCCTATACGCCTACCACCAGGCCTTTTCCTATTACACAGGCGGCCTGCAGATGGGCTACGGGGCCGCCATCGCCTCTCTTTTGGTGGGCTTTGGGGCGGTGGTCTCGTTAGTGGCGCTGCGCCTCTTCCGCTTTGCCGAACTCACGGCAGAGCCAAGGCTGAGGGCGGTCTGATGGGCCTGCGACCATCTCGGGGAGTGCGCCTGGTGGCGTCGGGGGCGCTGCTGCTCATCACGGCCCCCCTTCTGGCCCTCTACGCCTGGCTCCCCATTGCCGCCTTCGCCGAGCGGACGGTGGGGTTGCGGCCCGAGGGCTTTACCCTGGAGCACTGGAGGAGGCTGCTGGAACCCCTCGGCGGGGAAACGCTGCTGGGGGCGCTGGCCAGGTCCCTTGTCCTCTCCTCCCTCTACTGCCTGCTGCTGCTAGCCGCGGTGGTGCCGGCTGCGTATGCCCTCTCCCGCCTGTCCCTGCCGGGCCGCAGGGCTCTCCTGGTCCTGTTCTTGCTGTTGCACGCCTTCCCGACCCTCTCCCTCCTGGTGGGCGTCTATCAGGTCCTGCGCTGGTTTGGCCTGTACGACTCCTTGCTGGGGGTGGCCCTCATAAAGGCGGCCTCGGAGGTCTCCCTGGGGGTTTGGGTCCTGAAGGGCTTCTTCGACCGCATCCCGTGGGAGATGGAGGCCGCGGCCCTGGTGGATGGCGGCTCGCGCTGGCTCGCTTTCCGGAGGATATGCCTGCCGCTGGCCCGTCCTGGGCTGTTGGCCGTGGGGGCCTTCGGCTTCCTCTCCGGCTGGAACGAGTTCTTGCTGCCCTACCTGTTCTTGCCCTCCTCCAGCCATTGGACGCTGCCCGTCTACGTCCGCGCCCTCATCGCCGACTTCCGCTTCGTGGACTACGGGGTGGTGGCAGCGGCGTCCCTGGTCTACGCCGCTCCCCCCCTGGCCCTGTTCGCCCTCGGCCAGCGATACTTGTTGCGGGTCTATTCCCTGGGCGGGCGCGTCCAGGCCCAGTAGGTGCCAGCGCTATGCGCCTCGAGCTGCGGGAGCTGAGCAAGCACTACGGTCAGGTCGTGGCCCTGGAGAGGGTGACGCTGACGGTGGAGCCGGGGGAGATCGTGTGTCTGCTGGGGCCATCGGGCAGCGGCAAGACGACGGTGTTGCTGATAGTGGCCGGGCTGGAGGAGCCGACGGCGGGCGAGGTCCGATTCGATGGCAGGGTGGTCAACGGACTGCCCCCCCGTGAGCGGTCGGTGGGCCTGGTCTTCCAGAACTACGCCCTCTACCCCAACATGAGCGTCGGCGAGAACATCGCCTTTCCTCTGCGGCTGAAGGGGGTCGGTAGGGCGGAGCGCGAGCGGAGGGTGATGGAGATCGCCCGCATGCTGGGAATCGACGGCCTCCTGGACAGGCAGCCATCCCAGCTCTCGGGCGGGCAGCAGCAGCGGGTAGCCCTGGCCCGGGCGCTGGCCAAGAGGCCTCGCCTCCTCCTGTTGGATGAGCCCCTCTCCAACCTTGACCCTCTGCTGAGGAGGTCGGCCCGGGAGGAAGTGCGGCTCCTGCAGCGCCGACTAGGCGTCACCACTCTCTGGGTGACCCATGACCAGGACGAGGCCATGACGGTGGCCGACCGGCTGGCGGTGTTGCGGGAGGGAAGGCTGCTCCAGTACGGGAAGCCTTTCGAGGTCTATCGCCGGCCCGTCGACCCCTTTGTGGCGGCGCTCCTCGGGGAGGTGAACTTCCTCCCCGGGCGGCTCCTGCGCGTAGCTGAGGGTTGGTCCCTGCAGGTGGATGGCTGGTCTGACCCCGTTGCCTACTGGGACCGCCCGCCCTGCGACAGCGTCGAGGGGCCGGTGCTGGTGGGCGTGCGACCCGAGGACGTGCGCATCTCGCCAGGAGGGGAGGCCAGGCTGGTGGACCTGAGGCCCTCCCGGGGGGCGCACATCGCCACTTACCGTCAGGGACAGCACCAGGTGAAGGCCCTGGTGGTCGGCCAGGACATGCCGTCTGAGGCCTGTCTGTCCTTTCGTTCAGAGGGCCTCATGCTCTTCCGCTCGGGCCCCTAACGGCAGCCTTCCCCAACACCCCCACCTTCTGCAGCGCCCCCTGGGCCGGGGCCAGCACGGGGGACTTCCCCAGCCGGCAGGGGGCGCGCCTGCAGCGGCCGCCGGCCTCCCACCCTTCCCAGGATTTGGGGGAGGCTCCCTGGGCAGTATAATGAGCGCCGGGGGGTGAAGATGGCACGGGTGCTGATTTTAGGAGGGGGCAGCGGTGGCGTCATCGCCGCCCGCAGGTTTACCCAGTGGGCGCGCCCAGGGGAGGTGCGGGTGACCCTGGTGGACCGCAGCCCCTGGCACGAGTACCGCCCCAGCTACCTGTGGGTGATGATGGGGGTGCGGGAGCCCGACCAGGTACGGCGACCCCTTAAGCTGCTGGAGAAGCGCTACGGCATCGAGGTAGTGCAGGCCACCGTAAGGGCCATCCGACCGGACGAGTCTAAGGTGGACACGGACCAGGGGACCCTGGACTACGATTTCTTGATCGTCGCCCCGGGTTCCGTGCTGAAGGACGACCCCATGGTGCAGGGTGTGGAGGCCCCCTGGGAGCTGGAACACGCCCTGGCCCTGCGCGAGCGCCTGGCCCGTTTCCAGGGGGGAAAGGTGGTGGTGGGCCCCGTTTCCTGGCCCTACCGCTGCCCGCCAGCGCCCTTCGAGGTGGCCTTCATGCTCCGCTACCCGGCTGACCAGCGGCATGTGTGCCAGAAGACGGAGATCACCGTCTTCCACCCCTGGCGGGAGCCTATGGAGACCTTTGGGCCCCTCATGGTCTGGGGCTTCCGAACTTTCCTGGAGCGCTTTCGGGTCCGGTTCGAAGGAGGCTTCGAGCTGGCCGGGCATGACCGCGAACGGCGCGTGCTGCGCGCGAGGGACGGCCGGGAGTTGGAGTACGATCTGGCGGTGGTGGTCCCGCCCCACGAGGCGCCATCCCCCGTGCGCCAATCGCCTCTGGCGACGCCCGCGGGCTACATGCCGTGGAGCTGCCGTCCATGGCCTCCCCACGCTACCCCAATGTCTTCGGCATCGGCGATGTTGTGGCCCCCACCATCGGCCTGGGTATGGCCGGCGTCTTTGCCCATTTCCAGGCCGAGCACGTGGTGACCCGCATCCTGGACCGCGTGCGGGGCGCCTATATGGGCGAGCTGTACACCATGGTGGGCGTCTGCGTTATGGACGTGGGCTACCTGGGGGCTGCCGTCTGGTGCGACTTCACCGACAAGCTCTATGGCCGCGCCCCCTACCCCGACTGCCGCCTTCTGGGGGGGATGCGGGCCTTCCGGGCGGTGAAGGCGGCCTTCGAGCGCTTCTGGTTCGCTAGAACTCATCCCGAAATAACCCTCAAGAGGATGAGGATGCAGGACAGGAGCAGGAAGGCCAGATAGATATGAGCCCTCCGCTCCCAGCGCACCACCAATCGCCGGAAGTTGCCCAGCCAGGCGAAGGCCCTCTCCACTACCCATCGCTCTCGGTAGCCGGAGAGGAGTGGGCCCTATGCTCGTGCAGGTGAGGGGCATCCTCAGGGAGAGGCCCGAGGATGGGGGGACGAGGCCCTTTCGGCTGTGGCAGGGGCTCGCCAGGGCCCGCCCCGAGCCCCATAGCCCCCTGGGCAGGCTCAGGGGCCTGCTCCTGCGTCTCTCGGAGGGCTGGGAGGGCTACTGTCCGCATCGCCGTGACCCCCGGGCGCCCAACACCCTCGTCCCAGCGATCAGGCCATAGGCCGCTTCCGCATCCGGGCCGAGGCCAGGTGGGGCATCCAGTCCTGGGCTGGCCTGGAGGCGGCACTAGCCTCCCCCACCTCAAGGTGGCCTAGAGGCGTCCAGGCCTATACGAGGTCCAGGGCGCCAGCGTTCACCCCTTCCTGCCCAAAAGTCGCCAACCGTACATGTGACAGCAACTTGCACCACCCCCTCTTAACATCGGGAAGGGGGCGTGTCTAGCATCTTGGCAGCTAGTGAATCCTCAACGTGAGGGAAGAGGCCATGATAGAAGGACGCCTTGGGCGCTTGCCCATAAGGCTCTTGGCCCTGGTTGGTGCCATCCTCGTTTTGCTCATTGCCATGGGCCGCCCTCCCGCTGGGCCGTCACCCGCCGCCGCCAGCCACGGGGGCCCCTGGCATGTTGTGCAGCTGGTCAGCGTGGCCTCCGACGGCACCCAGGGTCACAGCCACAGCGCCTTTCCGAGCATCAGCGCCGATGGCCGCTACGTGGCCTTCTCGTCCTTGGTTTCCAACCTGGTGCCTGGGGACACCGATCACTCATGGGAATGGGACGTCTTTGTGGCAGTGCGGGAGTAGGCAGCACCGCCGCCTTGTCAAGCCTGGGACATGGGCATCGCCGAAACCGATGCCTTTGACCCAGAATTCATCTCAAAAGCCTCCAAGCGATGTGAGGAAGGAGGCCAGGTAGACCAGGGCGGCGAAGGTGCTGGAGAGCCTCTCGTAGCGCAGGGCCAGCCAGCGGAACCCTCCCTTGAGCCAGGCGAAGAAGCGCTCCACCGCCCCCTTGGTTACCCTGTAGGTGGCGGGGCAAAGGCGATAGGCCCTACCACGCCTGGGCCACCTCCGCCCCCTGGGGTTCTCAGGTATGCTGGCCCCGATGCCCCGCCGGCGCAGGTGACGGCGCATCTCCCTGGTATGGTAGGCGCCGTCAGCGCACAGCTCCTCTGGCCTCCTCCTGGGCCTGCCCCTCCTACCCCCAACCGGAGGCCCCCCATCTGCTGGCTGGTGCGGTGGCATCGTGGCGGTTGGCAGGGCTCAGGGCCACGGCCAGAAGCAGGCCGGGCGGCGCCACCAGGGCGTGCACCTTGCTCCCCTTGCGCCGCCGGAAGCCGTCCACCCCTACTCCCTCCCCC
>JAVVHA010000028.1 GCA_032249735.1 Dehalococcoidia bacterium
CCGAGACCCCCACGCCTACGCCCACTGCCACCGCTATCCCCACGGAGACGGCCACACCCACATCTACGCCTACGCCGACGCCGACGCCTACGCCCACTGCCACCGCTACCCTGCCACCGGCGCAGGAGACGCCCAGGCCGCCTTCGCCTTCACCTTCACCCACCCTGCCACCGGCGCAGGAGACGCCTAGGCCACCTTCGCCTTCGCCTTCACCTACCCTGCCGCCAGCCCAGGAGACGCCTAGGCCGCCTTCGCCTTCGCCCACCCTGCCGCCGGCGCAGGAGACGCCTAGGCCACCTTCGCCTTCGCCTTCACCTACCCTGCCGCCAGCCCAGGAGACGCCCAGGCCGCCTTCAGCGCTGCCCAGGGGTGGCGGTGCACCCCCCACGGGAGGGGCATCCCCTTGGCCTTATGTGGCCGCCATCGTGGTCGCGGCCATGGTGATGGCCCTGGCCGCCAGCCGCCTGGGCTGGGCCCTGACGATGGAGGGTCGCGCCCAGCCCAGTGGCCTCTCGGCCCGGATGGCCAAGGCGGTGGACAGCCTCCGCGCCTTGTGGGGACGGCGCAGGCAACCTTAAACGGTGCACAAACCCCTGAGGGGGCGAGGGCATGACAATAGCCCCCCAGGGGTTCGCCTCCTTAGGAGGGCGCAGAATACAAGTAGGGGGCCCCTAAGGGGCCCCCTACTTGCGCTTCAGGGCTCGCGTTTCAGGGTTATCAGCAGCAGGGTCTGGGGGTGCCGCCACCCTCGGCGGTGGCGAAGGACTGGCCACAGGCGCAGGTGCGCACGGCGTTGGGGTTGTAGATGGTGAAGCCAGCGCGCATCAGGTCGTCCACATAATCGATCTCCGCCCCCTCCAGCAAGGAGGCGCTCTCCGGGTCCACCACCAGGCGCACGCCACCCTGTTCGATGACGAAGTCGTCGTCCTCGATCTCGCGCGCCAGAGTCATGCCATACTGGAAGCCCGAGCAACCACCCCCCACTACGAAGACGCGCAGGGCCCCCTCGGGCATCCCTCTCTGCTCCAGGATCTCCCTGGCCTTGGCCACCGCCCTCTCCGTCATGCTTATCATGGCCTATTCCCCCCTTCTAAAACCAATTCCGCAATACCGACCTTCTTTATTATACACCGCC
The DNA here is from genome assembly GCA_032249735.1 of Dehalococcoidia bacterium. Taxonomy (GTDB): domain Bacteria; phylum Chloroflexota; class Dehalococcoidia; order SM23-28-2; family HRBIN24; genus JAVVHA01. The sequence continues at coordinate 1,136 of JAVVHA010000028.1, forward strand.
GTGGCCAGAAGGCCATCAGCTGCCGCGGGAGACGCCCGCCTTGTGGGCATGGATGGCGTGCCCCATGACGTCCATGGGCGTCGAGAGGGGTACCACCTTCCAGAACCTGGGCAAGAATTGGGGCCAGTGGGACAGGATGTGCCGCGCCCACGGGCTACCCGTCTTGTGGGCATGCTCCTCGATGAGGGAGCGCAGGAGCTCCTGGTCGTCGCGGTTCTCCACCCTCTGGATGGTGATGAGCTCGGGGTTGTAGCGGCGAGGGAAGGAGCCGTCCTCGTCCAGGACGAAGGCAGTGCCCCAGGACATGCCGGCGCCGAAGTTGTAGCCCGTGGGCCCCAGCACCACCACGATGCCCTGGGTCATGTATTCGCAGCAGTGGTCGCCAGCCCCCTCCACCACGGCGATGGCTCCCGAGTTGCGCACAGCGAACCGCTCCCCCGCCCTGCCAGCCACGAAGAGCTTGCCCCCCGTGGCCCCATACAACACCGTGTTGCCCACGATGACGTTGTTCCGCCAGGTGAAGCGCGCCTCGGCCGGGGGCCGCACCACGATCTCCCCTCCGCTCATGCCCTTGCCCACGTAGTCGTTGGCCTCCCCCTCCAGCACCAGCCGCATGCCGGCCATACACCAAGCACCGAAGCTCTGGCCCGCTGTGCCGCGGTAGATGATCTCCACCGTGCCCTCGGGCAGCCCCTCCAAGCCGTAGCGACGGGCGATCTCGCCGGCGATACGGGCCCCAGCTGTGAGGTCGGAGTTGCGGATGGTGGTCTCCACCCGCACCGGACGACCCTCCTCCAGGGCCGGCCGCACCTGCTCCCAGATCCGGTCGTCGGCGCAGGGATGGGGCCGGTCGTTGCGGGGCTGGGCGTTGCGCCGGGGCATCAGCTGGCCAGGGTCCACGTCGGCCAGCAGCGCCTCCAGGGTAAGGGTGCGGCCACGATGGCCCTCCGGGAGCTCCCGCGGTATCAGCAGGTCCACCCGCCCAACGATCTCCTCCAGACGGCGGTAGCCCATGAAGGCCAGGATCTCCCGCACCTCCTCGGCCACGAAGGTGAAGTAGTTGACCAGCCACTCCACCCGCCCCCGGTACCGCTTCTCGACAAGGTCGCGGCGCTGGGTGGCGATGCCCGTGGGACAGGTGTTGAGGTGACACTGACGTGCCATATCGCAGCCTATGGCCACCATGGCTGCGGTGCCGAAGCCGAACTCGTCGGCCCCCAGAAGGGCTGCCTTTACCACGTCCCAGCCCGTCTTGAGGCCGCCATCGGTGCGCAGGCGCACCCGTCCCCGCAGGCCGTTGAGGATGAGGACCTGCTGGGCCTCGGCCAGACCTAGTTCCCAGGGGCAACCGGCGTTCTTGATGGAGGAGAGGGGCGAGGCACCCGTGCCTCCCTCAGCCCCTGAGATGAGGATGTAATCGGCGTAGGCCTTGGCCACGCCAGCGGCCACCGTGCCCACGCCCGACTCGGCCACCAGCTTGACCCCCACCCGCGCCTGGGGATTGACCTGCTTCAGGTCATAGATGAGCTGGGCCAGGTCCTCGATGGAATAGATGTCGTGGTGGGGGGGCGGAGATATGAGGGGGATGCCGGGGATGGCGTGGCGCACCGTGGCGATGAACTCGTTGACCTTGTGGCCCGGCAACTGCCCACCCTCGCCAGGCTTGGAGCCCTGGGCCATCTTGATCTCCAGCTCCTCCCCCCGCACCAGGTACTCGGTGGTGACCCCGAAACGGCCCGAGGCCACCTGTTTGATCTTGCTATCTGCCCGGTCGCCGCCGGGGAAGGGATGGTACCAACTGCGGTCCTCGCCCCCTTCGCCAGTGTTGCTGCGGGCCCCCAGGCGATTCATGGCCATGGCGATGGTCTTGTGAGCCTCGGGGGAGAGGGCCCCTAGGGACATGGCAGAGGTGACGAAGCGCTTGACGATCTCGCTGGCCGGCTCCACCTCCTCCAGCGGGATGGGGAGACGGTCGCTCTGGATCTCCAGGAGGTCCCGTAGGGTGCGGGGAGGGCCCTCCCTGGCCAGCCGCGAGAACTCCTTATAAGCGTCGTAGTCTCCCGCCTGGACGGCCTCCTGCAGGGCAGTGACCACCTTGGGGTTGAAGCCATGGTATTCGCCGTCTCTCCGGAAGCGCACGTAGCCGATATCCGGCACCCGCCGCGTCTCGGGGTAAACTTGGAACGCCTGTTGGTGCCAGTAGAGCACGTCCTCCCCGATCTCCAGCAGGCCTATCCCCCCCAGACGGGCAGGGGTGCCAGTGAAGTAGCGGTCCACCACCTCTTGGGAGAGGCCGATGACCTCGAAGATCTGGGCCCCACGGTAGGAGCGGAGGGCGGAGATGCCCATCTTGGACATGATCTTAAGAAGGCCCCGCTCCACCGCCTGGCGGAAGTTGGCCAGCAGCTCCTCAATATCCCCCTCTTCTACGCCCCGCTCTTCTAGGAAGGAGCGGATGGTGGCCAAGGCCAGGTAGGGGTATATGGCGTTGGCCCCATACCCCAGCAGGAGGGCGAAATGGTGGACGTCCCAGGCCGCACCCGTCTCCACCACTATGTCCGTCTTCATCCGCTTCCCCTCGCGGATGAGGTGATGGTGCACGGCGCCCACGGCCAAGAGGGCGGGGACAGCAGCGTGCTGGCTGTCTACGCCCCGGTCGCTGAGGATGAGGATGGTGCAACCCTCGTCCACCGCTTGTGAGGCCTCCCGGCAGATGCGCTCCAGGGCCTCCTCAAGCCCCCGTGGCCCCCGGGCTACCGGGAAGAGGAGGGAGATCTGACGGGAGGGGAAGCCGTCCAGCCGCCGCAGCGCGTCCAAGGTCCTAGCCGAGAGGAGGGGGCTCGCCAGGTGCACCACACGCGCATGTTCAGGCGTCTCCTCGAAGATGCTACCCCGCGGGCCCAGGTAGCAGTCTAGGGACATGACGAGCTCCTCCCTTAGGGGGTCGATGGGAGGGTTGGTGACCTGGGCGAACCGCTGCTTGAAATAGAAGGGCAGGGGCCTATGCATCTGCGATAGGATAGCCAGCGGGATATCATCACCCATGGAGAACACGGGCTCATGGCCCTGGCTGGCCATGGTCCTGATGATCATGCGGATGTCCTCGTTGGTGCAGGCAAAGGCTGTCTGTAGCTGGCCCAGATCGGCCCCTGCCAGGTCCTCGCCCTGGTGACCATCCACAGGAGGGGGCTCGTGCAGGCGCACCATGTGGGTGCGCACCCACTGGCCGTAGGGGCGTTGGCCCACCAGGCGGGCCATGACGTCCTTTTTCTTGAGGATCTCGCCCCGGGCCGTGTCCACCACTATCATCTCTCCCGGCCCTAGGCGCCCCTTCTCCACGATGCGCCCCTCCTCCAGCTGGACGATGCCCACCTCGGAGCCGGCCACCACCAGCCCATCGTCGGTGACCTTGTAGCGGAGGGGGCGGAGGCCGTTGCGGTCAAGGCAGGCCCCCACTTTCACACCGTCGGTGAAAGCCAAGGCCGCCGGCCCGTCCCAGGGCTCCATGAGGCAGGCGTGATACTCGTAGAAGTCCCGCCAGGCAGGGTCCAGATCGGGCATCCGCTCCCAGGCCTCGGGCACCAACATGAGCATGGCGTGCAGGAGATCGCGCCCCGAGAGGACCAGGGCCTCTAGAACGTTGTCCAGCATGGCCGAGTCGGAGCCGCCGGGGACGATGATGGGCCTAAGGGCCGCCATGTCCTCTCCCCACACGCGGCTGTGGAGCTCAGGCTCCCGCGCCCGCATCCAGTTCTGATTGCCCATGAGGGTGTTGATCTCCCCGTTATGGGCCAGAAAGCGCATGGGCTGGGAGAGGGGCCAAGTGGGGAAGGTGTTGGTGGAGTAGCGCTGGTGGAAGATGGCTAGGGCTGATTCAAACTGCGGATCCTGCAGGTCCAGGTAGAAGCCACGTAGCTGCTTGGCCACTAGCAGCCCTTTGTAAACCAGCCGTGCATGAGAGAAGGAGGGGATATAGCAATCGTCCAGCCCCTCTCGCCTGAGGTCAGCCTCGGCCTCCTTGCGGGCCAGATAGAGGACGCGCTCGTAGGTCTCGTCGTCCATGGCCCGGGAAGGGACCACCAGCAACTGCTCGATGCGGGGGCAGGTGGCCAGGGCCTTGTCCCCCAGCACCGAGGTGTCCACAGGCACCTGGCGCCAGCCCAAGACCCGCAGGCCACGCCCCTGGGCCCTTGCCTCCAAGATGCGCCGCGCCAGGGCCGCCCTCTCCTCCTCCCTGGGGAGGAAGACCATGCCCACTGCCAGTTCCTCCGGCCGCTCCAGCCGGAGGCCCAGCCTTTCCACCTCCCGGGCGAAGAAGCGGCGCGGTATCTGCACCAAAATCCCTGCCCCATCGCCCGTCCGGGCATCGGCGTCCAAGGCGCCGCGGTGGGTCAGGTTCACCACCGCCTCCAGGGCCATCTCTACGATCTCCCGGCTGGGGTGGGACGTTGGCCGCGCCACGAAGCCCACGCCGCAGGCATCATGCTCCCACGCCGGGTCGTAAAGCCCTACCTTCTCGGGCCTATACATGGGACCCCCTCATAGGGTTGTGACCGACGTAACAATTATAGAAGGATGTCCCCTCCCCAGTCCACAGCGACGGGGCCCTGCCTGTGAGGCCCACTTTATTTGGCGGGCCAAGAGATGTCAAGCCTGGCCGAGGCTGGTTGGGGGAAGGGCTCTTAAGAATCGGCTCAGGCGAGGCATCTTGACTTTTCAGGTTCTACAGAGTATTGACAGGCCTCACGACCTATGCTGTAAGAGCACCGACCTCAACACCGATAGGAAGAGTCCTGTTCGGGGAGTGGGAGACCATATGGAGGACGGACGCAAGCCACTGCTGCCGGAGCCGTTCGGGCCCCTGCAGGGGGTGCGCATCCTATCCACGGGGGTCATCATTGCCCAACCTTATGCTGCCCACCTGGCGGCGGAGATGGGGGCCGAGGTGGTGCAGATAGAGCGGCCCAATGGCATAGGGGATGAGTACCGCTACTTAGGGATCCACCTCAAAGGCCCCCAGGGCCTTGAGGTGGGCACCTCCTGGGTCCAGGAGAGGCGCAACGCCTTCTACATAACCCTGGACATGAGCACACCCCAGGGCCGGGACCTGTTCCTCCGCCTCATCCCCCACTTCGATATCTGGATGGAGTCCTCCCGCCCCGGCACATTCGACCGCTGGGGCCTTTCCGATGAGGTGGTGCTGAAGGCCAACCCCAAACTGGTCATCACCCACGTCTCGGGCTTTGGGCAGACGGGCCACCCCGACTATCTGGGCCGCCCCTCCTACGACATCATCGGCCAGGCCTACGGCGGCCTCATGTACCTCACCGGCTTCCCCGACCCCGAGCCACCAGTGCGGGCCACCCCCTGGACCGGGGACTACATCACCGCCCTCTTCTGCCTCTGGGCCTCCCTGGCCGGATACATCTACGCCCAGCGGACCGGCCAGGGGCAGGTGATAGACGTGGCCCAGTTCGAATGCATCCACCGCACCCTGGCGGGGACCATGGTGGAATGGTTTGAGGCTGGGGTGGTCCGAGAGCGCAGCGGCAACAAGGCCACCGCCTTTCAGCCCTACGACACCTTCATGGCCCAGGACGGCTGGGTGGTGGTGGGCGCCTTCAACGAGGCGATGTATGAGCGCCTCTGCCGTGTCATCGGCCTCGACCCCAACGATGAGAAGTGGCGGCGGGCCCGCACCAACGTCTTCTCACCCGAAGGCGAGGAGTTCGACGCCATCTTGCGGGCCTGGATCATCGAGCGGACGAAGAAAGAGGTGACGGAGGTCCTCAATGCCGCGGGGGTGGCTTGCTGCCCCGTCATGAACAGCCACGACATGGCCGAAGACCCCCACTACCAGGCCCGGCAGGTGCACATAGAGTGGGAGGACGTCCACGTGGGGAAGGTTAGAGGCGCAGGCCCAGTCCCACGCTTCTCCCTGACGCCCGGGAAGATATGGCGGGGCTCCGTCCCCATCGGGTATGACAATGAGCTGGTCTACGGCCAGCTACTGGGGCTCAGCAAGGAGGAGCTGGATGCCCTACGCAACCAGGGCGTCATCTGAGAGGGGGAGTGTGCAAGGGGGGCCAACCCCATCCCATTGGCTGGGGGGTGACAGCTCTTGATAGACCTTGGGGCATTCGCTATAAGAACGGCCAGTTAAAGCAAAGAGGCCAAGGCAAGGGGGGATAATATGCAGCCTCGCAAGCTGACATGGGCGCTTCTGAGTCTCCTGGCCCTTACGGCGCTCGCTGTGGGGTGTTAGGCGGCCAAGGAGGAGGCCCCGAAGCCGCCGGCGGAGCAGCCAGCCGCCCCGGAGCGGACAGTGAAAATAGGCCTCATGGCGGCCATGACGGGGCTACTGCAGAGCTTTGGTAAGAACAGCCTGGCCGCCGCACGCTACGCCGTCGACCAGATAAACGCCCAGGGAGGCGTGCGCCTTCGGGACGGGAGCATGGCCAAGCTGGAGCTGGTGGTCTATGACGAGGGCTGCCCCAACGTGGAGCAGGGGCTTGCGGCGGCAAGGAAGGCCGCCTCGGACCCAGTGGTGATAGTGGTTGGCCCCACCTGTTCAAGCACCGCTGAGCCTGTTTTCGGCATCCTCCAGAAGAAGCTGGACGACCCCCCCGACCCAGGCCTTTAGCTCCCCTTCTTTACCGATGTCGCCATCAAGGCTGGCCTGGCCTCCATCTCCCCCTGGGTCCACCGCAACGTGCCTAGCGAGATCAAGATGTACGAAGCCCTCTTCAAGTGGCTCAAGGAGACCACCGGCTACTCCACCATCGCCGTGGGGACGGAGGTAGACTTCGCCCACTCCA